>JAFAQO010000288.1 GCA_019246375.1 Mycobacterium sp.
GGACAATCATCTCCTCGGCTGTCTCGTGCACGGCCAGCAGTTGGCGCAACGCGATGAAGGGCTTCTCGCGGGCTTTCGGGTCTGAGGCGAGAAGCACCTCGTCAAACATGTCCTCGATGAGGTCGTGCTGCGCTTTGAGGAACGCGACAACTTCTTCGGGTGTTTGGACAATCATTTCGGCCACGGCGATAGACCTCCGGTCGTTGGGGGAGTTCGAGAGTGCGCGCTACGGGCTGTGCGCGACACCACGCACCCCAATACCCGGGCAGCGGCGCGGCCAAACTCGTCCGCGTCGGCAGAGGCCAAGCGCCGCGGCGCCATGCTGTCATATGGCACGCAACCGATATTGCACCGCGCGTCGATGTTTATGGGATGTGGTCGTCGGGTAATAAACGCGTGCGTTCGACGCTGAAGTTTGGCTTCCTTGCGTCGTTCTTGCCGGAGGACCACAGCCAAGCGGTTCGCTTTAGATTCCGGTGCTTCTTATCCAATTCGCCTGGAGGATGTTTATGCGTAAGACCATTGCTGCTGCTGCGGCCACTGGGGCGCTGCTGTTTGGCGGTGCCGGAATTGCCAACGCGGCAATCGAGAACTCGCCCGTGCCGTCGTCCACGACGACGTCAGTGGCGCAGACAGACAACAACCAGAATCAGAAGAGCGACAAGACCGGACTGTGGGGACTGCTCGGGCTGCTCGGCTTGGGCGGGCTCGCCGGATTGAGAGGGCGCAGAGAGCCACAGGTCCGGACAGGGACTGTTGGCCCTGGCACTCGCGCCTAACCGCCGCGGGCCATAGCGAAACCATGCGGAGGGCCCGCCAGTGCTTTACAAGCACCGGCGGGGTCTCCCGCGAGGATGAGTGCCAGCGCCCGACACAACCTGGCCGCCACTGGCCGTTCCATGCGGCATGTGAATTCAGTCTGGCTGGCGCTACCGTGGACCTATGGCCAAGAGCCGAATCCGGGTGGCGCGGGTTTATGACGACCCCGAGCCGGGGGAGGGTGATCGGATTCTCGTGGATCGGGTGTGGCCGAGAGGGTTTCGCAAGGACGACCCGCGGGTCGGTACCTGGTGTAAAGATGTCGCACCGTCGAAGGAGCTACGCAACTGGTACAACCACCAGTCCGAGCGTTTCGACGAATTCGCTTCGCGCTATGAGCGAGAACTGCGAGGCAACGAGGCGCTGACGGAACTGCGCAACCGAGCCAAGCGAGGCGCGGTAACTCTGGTGACCGCGACCCGCGACCTGGACAGTAGCCAGGCAGCCGTGCTGGCGAAGTTGCTGAAACGCCGCTGATCAACCGGGGTATTCCGCTCCGGTAGGCTCGCCGGTTGACATGAGCGACGAAGTGATCCTGCCGCGCGAACTGACCGATATCGTTGACGACGTCCGAAACGTCCCGCCGCCGCCCATACCAGGACTGCCCGAGCCGTACCGTTTGCGTCTCGCCGATCCCGACGCCGACGCCGAGATGTTAGCCGTGTGGCTGAACCGGCCCCACATGGCCGAATCGTGGGAGTACGCCTGGCCGGCGGCGCGGTGGCGTCGTTACCTGCGTGCGCAACTCGAGAGCAGTTTTTCCCGCCCGTTCATGGCCAGCCTCGATGGAGTAGACCACGGATACGTCGAAATATACCGGGCAGCAAAGGATTCCATCGCTACTCGATATGAGTATGACCCCTACGATTTAGGTCTGCATGTCGCGGTTGCCGATTTGGAGTACATGAAGCGGGGACACGTCAGTTACTTGCTGCCACACTTGTTGGCCAGCATGTTCAATCTCGATCCGCGATGTCGCCGGATCATGTTTGACCCCGACCACCGAAACGTCTTGGCGCGCAAGTTCTGTGAGCGTGGCGGCTGCGTGTTTCTGGGTGAACACGACATGGCGAACCGGCGGATGGCGCTGTATGCCCTGCCTCGTTCGCCCGCCGACGTGCCGAAGCTCCGGTCGCAACCCGATCAGTAGTCGTGCCGCGCCAGCCTGGTGCCAGCGCGCCGACGTGATTCGTCGATCGACATAGCCGCCGGAACCATCTCACTGGTGACCAACCCGTGGTCCGCCGTCAGCTCGTCGACGATGTCGAAGCTGCGCTCTATCCACTCCGGCGTGTCGATGATGATCGTGACCACCGGCACCCGCCGTGCCAACTGAAAAAGCTTGTCACCGTGCGGTTCATGGTCGCCGTGGAATCCCCAGATACCTCGGAGCACCGTCGCGCCGCGTGCCATCCCTGATTGCAGCAGCCGGCGGACGAGTGCACGGTGGATCGGCAGACCGCCGTGTCCGGTGGCCTCGCTGG
>JAFAQO010000460.1 GCA_019246375.1 Mycobacterium sp.
ACTTGTTGCCCGACTCAACGAGGCCGGTGCGCGCTTTGTTCCCTGGTTTGGGCGTACGCGCCACCGTGGGAGCAAGCGTCACGATCAAGTCGGCCCGCCCACAGCGGCGACCAACATCGCCGCATCGATACGATCGCCGTCACCGACGGCTATCCCGATCGAAAAATCGCCTGCCGCCGCAGATCAGCCCGTCGCAGCAGAACATAAGCCTGCCGGTGTGCCGAGCAGCGTGACGGTTCCTGGCTACAGTTGGGAGCTCACCGTCTTGCGGGTTTTGCTGACCTTGTTCAGATCAGTTTTGAGAGATTTGACCGTACCGCGATGCGTACTTACAGCCTTTTTGAGCTGCTTGAGCGTTTTCTTCTGCCGCTTCAAAGCTCGGCGCAGCGAGTCTTCGCGGCGTTCGACGGTCTGCAGTACCTCTTGGACTGCTGCAACGCTCCCCGCAGGCGCGGCCCCATTGGATTGTGTGTTACGGCTACCGCGCTTAGCGTTCTTGGGCCGGGAACCGTTGGACCGGGCTGTAGGCCGAGATTTGTTGGATGTTTTTTTGCTCGACGCGGTCGTGCGCCGGGTCGCAGCCTTTTTCCGGCCGCCGCTGCTCTTGCGGGCCGAAGTGGCGGTTTTGGTGGCCATGTGACT
This sequence comes from Mycobacterium sp., assembly GCA_019246375.1. Taxonomy (GTDB): domain Bacteria; phylum Actinomycetota; class Actinomycetes; order Mycobacteriales; family Mycobacteriaceae; genus Mycobacterium. The sequence goes on from JAFAQO010000460.1 coordinate 643, forward strand.
TGCTCCCTTCAGTCGGCTTCTGCTCGAGTACCCACTTTGGGGCCCTAAGCACCAACGGCAGGGCGCCGTAAGTCCCGGTCGGGGTCGAACAGATGTCGAACAGATTAATTGCTCGAGAATCTAGGTGCCTGCCAGAGATTGGCGCCTAGTGACACGCTGCCCACACGAAGACTGTGGGATAGCCTCACAACCAGCCTCTTTGGGTGTGCCGCATGGCGCGCGTCGCACAAGCCACAACAATAGGAACTCGATGCCACCCCAGCCCAGCACGCCCCATCCCGCCGCCGATGAGCGTGCCCTCACCCGCGAGGACACGGGTTATCACCACGACCTCCATAATCGGCAACTGCAAATGATCGCGATGGGCGGCGCCATCGGCACCGGGCTGTTCCTTGGCGCAGGAGGACGGCTCGCCTCGGCCGGGCCCGCGTTGTTTCTGATCTACGCCATCTGCGGCGGTTTCGTGTTTTTTATCCTGCGCGCGCTCGGCGAACTGGTACTGCATCGCCCCTCGTCGGGCTCGTTCGTGTCTTATGCCCGCGAGTTCTTCGGCGAAAAAGCCGCTTTTGCCGCCGGCTGGATGTACTTCCTGAACTGGGCGATGACGGGGATCGTGGATAGCACTGCGATCGCGAAATACTTCCACTATTGGAAAGCGTTCGACGCAATCCCGCAGTGGACTATCGCGCTGATAGCGCTGGTGGCCGTGGTGTCGGTGAACATGATTTCGGTCAAGGCCTTCGGCGAGTTCGAGTTTTGGGCCGCCTTGATCAAGGTGTTGGCGCTGGTGACGTTTCTGGTCGTCGGCTCCATCTTTTTGGCCGGCCGCTTCCCGGTCGACGGTCAGCAGACCGGATTGAGCCTATGGACCGACCATGGGGGCTTTCTGCCGACCGGCCTACTGCCTTTGGTGCTCGTCACCTCGGGCGTGGTGTTCGCCTACGCCGCGGTCGAACTGGTCGGCACCGCCGCCGGGGAAACGGCGCAACCGGAGAAGATCATGCCGCGGGCGATCAACGCGGTGGTGGTCCGCATCGCGATCTTCTACGTCGGGTCGGTCGCACTGCTGGCGTTGCTGCTGCCCTATACCGCCTACAAACCAAACGAAAGCCCGTTCGTCACCTTCTTCTCCAATATCGGTTTCGGCGGCGCCGGCACCCTGATGAACGTGGTGGTGCTCACCGCGGCGTTCTCGAGCCTGAACGCGGGGCTGTATTCCACGGGCCGGATTCTGCGCTCGATGGCGGTGAACGGCAGCGGCCCGAAGTTCACCGCACGGATGTCCAAGAACGGTGTGCCCTACGCCGGGATCCTGCTGACCAGCATGATCGGCTTGTTCGGAGTCGTGCTCAACGCGGTCAAGCCTGGCCAAGCCTTCGAAATCGTGCTCAACATCGCCGCGTTGGGCATCCTGGCGGCCTGGGCGACGATCGTCCTTTGCCAGTTGCAGCTCTACCGCATGGCGCACGCCGGGACGATGCAACGGCCGCGATTCCGGATGCCGCTGGCCCCCTACAGCAGCTATCTCACCCTGGCTTTCCTGGCCGGCGTGCTGGTGCTGATGATGCTCGACGCCGAACGCGGTCCCTGGGTCATCGGCACGCTGGCAATTGGCATTCCCCTGCTCATCGTCGGCTGGTACCTGGTACGTCGCCGGGTGATGGCCACCGCCGACGAAGTCGTCAGCCGCGCCGGGGATGCCCCGGTCGCCGGGAACGTTTCGGCCGCCGAGGATGTCCCGGTCGTCGCCAACCCGACGGCGGATCCCGACGACCGACAGTGAACCGGCGCGGTGCCCGTCACGCCGGTTCGTCGACATCGTGGCCGCCGGCGAGGTCGCCGCAATCGACTTTCTCGACGTCTTCGCGGGTGCGTAGGTAGGCGGCCGCGCCATGGTCCCCGGTGAGGCGGTTCAGCACACCGGGCCAGTGACCGCGGGCGATGACGACCGGATGGCCCGGCCGGTCGCCGAAATATGCCCGCGCCAGGCCGCTGGCCGACGCCAACGCCCGGTCCAGGACCCGGGCGACCACCGCGGCACCGACATCCGGTGTATCGATGACGTGCACCACCGCCCAGTCAGCGTGTCCGCGCTCAGCCTCGGCCAGCCCGGCGCGCAGCGATGCACTCAGCCCCTCCTCCCAGTTCGCCGCGGTGATTGCGGTGACCCCCGGCGGTGCCGGAACGCCGGCGGCACCGAGGACCAGGATGACGTCGTCGCACCCGCCGCCGCGAAGCGCCTCCACTGCGCTGTCCAGCCAGCCCTCAACAAGCACCTTGGGCTTGCCATACCGCCGTCCGGCGCCACCAGCCAGCAGCACGCCGACGATCCTGATGGCGTGTCGCGGTAATGTCACTCTCGCATTTGACACCGTGCCTCTCGTTGGACGATAACCGGTCCGGCTGTCGGTCATGGTCCCGCCTCACCGAGCACGAGATCCGTGAAGGCCTCTCCGGCAACTTCTGCCGCTGCACCGGCTATCAGGGCATTGTCAACACCGTCCACCGTGCGGCCCAGACGATCTCGGGTGCAGTGGCGGCCGGTTGACCAGCCCACACGCGCGTCACTGCAGTCACTTCTGACACTTCTTGCGTAGGCTTGAGCTTCGATGTAGCCGGGCATTGGAGAACGGACGTGCGGATTTGGCAAAGTGCGAAGCTCGGCCTTGCCTCCGGCTGCCTGCTTGCCGCGGGTGCGGCCGTGGCTGCCGGATGCGGCTCCGTCGACGGCAGGCCGATCGCCGCTCCGGGGGCGGGCCCTACCGAGCCGTCGTTTCCCACCGCCAGACCCCTCCCGCCGCCGCAGCCTACGCAACCGACGCCGGCACCGACGTCGGCCCCGCCAGGGTCGCCGGCCGGCGCTATTCCGCTGCCGCCCAATGAGAACGGTTACGTATTCATCGAAACCAAGTCCGGGAAGACCCGCTGCCAGATCGCATCGGACAGTGTCGGTTGCGAGGCGCCGTTCACCAATTCCCCGATGACCGAGGGCGAGCATGCCAACGGCGTCCACATCACCGCCGACGGCGCCGTCCAGTGGGTGCTGGGCAACCTCGGCGCCATCCCGACCGTGACCATCGACTACCGCACCTACGCGGCCCAGGGCTGGACGATAGCGGCCGACATCGGCGGCACCCGGTTCACCAACGACCGCACCGGCCACGGCATGTTCGTCAGCATCGACAATGTGGAGACGTTCTGAGCGCAGCGTCAGCACCGAATACCCTGACGCTCGTGGACTTCCGGGTATTCGTCGAACCTCAGCAAGGCGCGAGCTATGCCGACCAGCTCGCAGTCGCCCAGGCCGCGGAAGCGCTGGGCTACTCGGGATTCTTCCGCTCCGATCACTATCTGGCGATGAGCGGCGACGGGATGCCCGGTCCCACCGATTCGTGGGTGACGCTGGGCGGCATCGCGCGGGAAACGTCGTCGATCCGGCTAGGAACCCTGGTGACGTCGGCGACATTTCGCCACCCAGGGCCGTTAGCCGTGTCGGTAGCCCAGGTGGACGCCATGAGCGACGGGCGGGTGGAGCTCGGGATCGGCGCCGGCTGGTTCGAGCCTGAGCACCAGGCTTACGGGATCCCGTTCCCGCCGCAGCGCGAGCGATTCGACCGGCTCAGCGAACAGCTGGAGATCATCACCGGGCTATGGAGCACCCCGGCTGGGCAGACATTCGACCACGCCGGCACGTACTACGCGATCACCGATTCACCGGCGCTGCCGAAACCGGTGCAACAGCCCTACCCACCCATTGTCATCGGCGGACTGGGCGCCAAGCGAACGCCGCAGCTGGCTGCGACGTTCGCGGCCGAGTTCAACGTGCCGTTTGCGCCGCTGGACACCATTGGCACCCAATACCAGCGGGTCCGTGCTGCCGTCGAGGCCGAGGGCCGTGTCGCTGAGTCGGTCGCCTACTCGGCGGCTTTTGTGGTGTGCGCCGGACGCAACGACGGGGAGCTCAACCGCCGGGCTGGCGCCATCAGCCGCGAGCTTGACGAGCTGCGCTCCAACTCGCCGCTGGTGGGCACACCGACCGAGATCGTCGATCGCCTCGGCCCCGTCACCGCCGCCGGCGTGCAGCGGGTGTATCTGCAACTGCTCGACATGTCCGACCTCGAGCACCTTGAGCTGTTCGCCGCCGAGGTCGCGCGCCAGTTGTAGAGCTGGCTGTCGACGCTCGCCGTACGATCTGTTGCCGTGACGGGCTATGGACATCCCGACGATCCGAGCGAAGATCCGACCGGGCGGATGGAATTCAACGAGGAGCAGCAACAGTCCCAAACTCCGCCGACCCCGTGGTACCGCAGACGGGCAGTACTGCTCATCATCGCGGCGATCGCGATCGCCCTGATCATTTACGGCATCGTCGAGCTGTCCAGTGGCGGTGGCGGTGGCGTGCCCTCCAGAATCAGCCCAACCTCGACCACGACGCCGTCGTCGACGACCACGACAACGGCGACCACCCCGACGACCACGGCGACCACTACCGAGTCGTCGACAACCACGACGACCACCGCCCCACCGGTCGCTCCGGCGCCCGGCACCGAGCCGCCGAATACCACCACGACGGCGCCACCGGCTCCACCACCGACCACCAGCGAAGACCGGCATCATCACCACCACCGTCTTTCCGGCGGCGGGCCAGGGCAATAACTCGGACGCCGGGACACACGGGGAAGAGCCTCGTTACTGCGGTAATCAGTACCATCTAGTCGTGGCGCGCTACGGCCCCCCGGGCGATCCCAGCGAGCAACCGACCCGACGCATTGACTATCGCGCGGGCGGACAATGGCCGCCCGGTTCCTACGGTTCAGACTTAGCGGCTCCACCCGGGCAGCCGGAATCAGGCGAACCTCAGCCTCCAACCGCGCCGACGCCGTGGTATCGCAAGCGCGCGGTGGTGATCGGTTGGGGGCTGCTCGTTGTGATCCTGATCGCGCTGATCATCTACGGCCTTATTGAGTTGGGCACCCGTGGCGGCGGGCCCGCCCCAACGCAGACCACCACCACAACACCGACGACGACCACCACCACAGCGCCCACCACGACTACCACCGCTCCCAGCACCACGACGACGGAGCCGCCGAGCAATGCGTCCACCGGGGCGCCGGCGCCTCCGCCCGCGGCCCCGCCGGCCGTGCCGCATCCGCCGGCGCCGGCGCTGCCGAACCGACCGCACTTGCCTGAACTCCCGAGGCTGCCCCGGCTGCCGTCGACGATCACGCTGCCGCATACGGTCATCACGCTGCCGCCGGGCTTCTGAAGCTGTCTCCAATCGCCGTGCCCACCGCGCGGCGAACCGCGCTACGATCGCGCGCGTGGCGGGCAAACCACCAGAAGGCGCTGATGGCAACTCCGACAATGACTCAGGCTTTGGTGGAAAACCTGAGGACCCATTCGGTTCGGACGACGAGTCTTCGCCGTGGTACCTCAAGCCGTGGGTGCTGGCGATCTGGGGCCTAATGGTTGTCGCCCTCATCGCGGTGATCGTCTACGGTCTCGTCGAGCTAGCCAGTGGCGGCGGCGGCACGCCTTCTCGCACCACGAGGACGACGACGACCACCACGTCATCGACTACGACCACCACGTCGCCGACTACGACCACCACTGAAACCACAACCACGATGCCCAGCACGACCGTCACAACCACAACCACCGTCGAGCCGGCACCGACCATTGCACCCGGCGGCCCGCTACCCGAGATCACTCCAGCGCCGACCCCGAGTCATCGCCATCACTGGTGGGGCAACCTGCCCACCAATCGCGTCCCAGGGTTGGGTCCCTAATGGGAACACGGGCGTGCGCTCATTCCGGTTGGCGCGGTGATTAGGCGACGACGCGTCAGGGGATACCACAGGGCGGGGGATTTTCAGCGGCTCCTGGTCGCCGAATGCAGTCAAACGATTGACACAGGAGTAGACACATGAGCGACTCGCTCGGGTTGTCAATCGGGGTAGCCAACCTAGGGGCGGCGCGGGTGGGAAGCGCGCCGGTGACGCGCCGCTCTGTGTTGACGCTGGTTGACCAGCGCGCCCCCGAAGTCGGCGTGCCGGACGAAAACCCGAACCTCACCGAGTCCGGCGTGGTCTTGCGGGGGTTCATCGAACGGATCGGGGACTCGTCCCCGATCGTCGCGGCCGACGGATCGACGCACCGCTGCGACGAGCTCACGGTTGAGGCGCTCGATGCGATGGCCCGCACACTCGGGTACGGCGCCCCGGTAGCGATCGCGGTCCCCGACCGTTGGCCTGAAGACATCATCACTGCGCTACGCGACGCCTTGCGGGCCAAGCCAGCGCTCGCTCCAAACGGTATGCCGCCGGCGTTGATCTCCAGCGCCACGGCGGCGCTCGCCGCGCTCTACGCCAAGCCAGGATTTCCGACCGACGGCGTCGTCGCACTCTGCGACTTCGGCGCCAGCGGAACCAGCGTCACTCTCACCGACGCGGCGGCGAATTTTCGGCAGATCGGCGAGACCATCCATTACACCGACTTCTCGGGTGACCGGATCGACCAGGCCATCCTGAGACACCTCTACGCCAACGGCATGCATTCCGACAACGATGACGCCACTGGCACAGTGCCATTGGGTTCGCTGACTCAGCGGCTGGATGAATGCCGGCGGGCTAAGGAGCAGCTGTCCGCAGCAACGGTGACCATCGTCCCGGCCGAGATGCCGGGATCCGGCAACGATGTCCGCCTCTCCCGCACAGAGCTGGAAGGACTGATCTCAGAACCGCTGGACCGATTTGTCGCCGCAGTCGAGCAGATGTTGCAGCGCGCCAACATTCCGGCGTCCGGGCTGGCGGCGATCGCCACGGTCGGCGGCGGCGCCTGCATCCCGCTGGTCACCGAAAGACTGTCGGACCGGCTGCACGTGCCGATCGTCACCACAGCAACTCCCATGCTCAGCGCAGCCATCGGCGCCGCGGTGCTTGCTCAACAGCGATCGTCAGCGGCCGCGGGTATGGGCGCCGGCGGGAATGCGGCGACGGCTATAGGCCCAGCCGCCAGTGCCCCGACCGTTATGGAGCCGGCCGCCATGGCACGGGCCCATGCTGACACCGGCGCCCAGCCCGGTTTCGACGCCGCCGCGCCGACCGATATCGCTCCGTCGGCGTGGGCCGGCTACGCGGCCGCCGCCGCAGCGGGCGAATCGTCGGCCGATGATGCCCAGTCGGGGACGTACCGTGCCCTGGCCTGGTCGCAAGAAGCCGCCACGGGCAATGAACCATTGCCCTACACCGGCGAGGACTACAGCAGCGACTATCCCCCACCTCCGCCGCCCGCCCCGACCGCGGTCAAGACCCAACGCGCCAACGTCGACCGGTATGTGGTGGCATACCAGCGGCCGCCCTGGTACAGACGCTCGCCGGTGCTTTTCGGCGTGGCCGCGGCAGCCGCTGCCGCAGCTCTGCTGGGGGTCGCTGTGCTGGCGTTCAAACTGAATTCGGCCAACACCAAGCCGACGCATACCACCAGTAAAGTGACGATGCCGAGCCGGCCCCCCGCAAGCCAGCCGCCCCCGCCGCCGTCGCCGGCGCCACCGCCGCCAGCGACGGTGACCGAGACCAGCACCACCGAGGCGACGATCGCACCACCACCCCCGTCGACTGTCACGATGACCCCGCCCACCACCACGACCACTGTCCAGCCGACTACCACCAGGCCGACCACGAGCTGGCCCACCACCACCACTTACCCGTCTGCGCCGGTTACGTCGACACCGCCAACGACCACCAGGCCGGTGATACCGCTTTACCCGGCGCCTGTCGCGCCGGGTTACGGCCAATAGCCGGGCAACATCGCGCCGCAGCGGAGCCGCGGCGAGGTTAGGGCAGCCTTTGTCGCAACGAAAACCATGAACATGTCACTATGAGCGCGACCTCAGCAGGCACAACAGTCGGGCTACCAGCTAGTAACATCGGTTAAGTTACCACCCAGTAACCGGAATTGGAGACGCTCTGTGAGCACGCAGATGCTGATCAGACTCGTAGTCGGCCTAGGCATGACCGCGATCGTGGGAGTGTTCGCTGTACGGCGGGTCCTGTGGCTGTTCAAGCTGGTCAACTCCGGCCAGTCCGTCAGCGGGCGCACCGACAATCTCGGCACTCGGATCTGGACCCAGATCGCCGAGGTGCTCGGGCAGCGCCGGCTGCTGAAATGGTCGATTCCCGGCCTGGCCCACTTCTTCACCATGTGGGGCTTCGTCGTTCTGCTCACGGTCTACATCGAGGCCTACGGGTTCTTGTTCCAGCGCAACTTCCACATCCCGGTGATCGGGCGATGGGATGCGCTGGGCTTCCTGCAGGACTTCTTCGCGACCGCCGTCTTCCTCGGCATCACGACCTTCGCGATCATCCGTCTGCTGCGCAGCCCGCGCGAGATCGGCCGGAGCTCGCGGTTCTACGGCTCGCACACCGGTGGCGCGTGGCTGATCCTGTTCATGATCTTCAACGTGATCTGGACCTACGTGCTGGTGCGCGGGTCAGCGGTCAATAACGGCACCCTGCCCTACGGTAAGGCGGCGTTCCTCTCGCACTTGTTCGGCGCAATCCTGCGTCCGCTCGGCGCCACAGGCAACGAGATCCTGGAAACGACGGCCCTGCTCTTGCACATCGGCGTGATGCTGGCCTTCCTGATCATCGTGCTGCACTCCAAGCACCTGCACATCTTCATGGCGCCGATCAACGTCGCCTTCAAACGGCTGCCCGACGGCCTGGGTCCGCTGCTGCCGATCGAATCCGGCGGCAAGCCGATCGACTTCGAAAACCCACCGGATGACGCCGAGTTCGGCCGCGGCAAGATTGAGGACTTCAGCTGGAAGGCCATGCTCGACTTCGCGACCTGCACCGAGTGCGGGCGCTGCCAGTCGCAGTGCCCGGCCTGGAACACCGGCAAGCCGCTGTCGCCCAAGCTCGTCATTATGGACCTGCGCGATCACTGGATGGCTAAGGCGCCCTACATCCTGGGTGACAAGGAGACTGCCCTCGAGAACACGCCGGAGGGCGGAATCGGCGAGGAACTAGGCGGCGAGAAGCACGCCGAGGAGCACCACGTCCCCGAGTCGGGCTTCGGCCGTGTAATGGGCTCCGGGCCAGAACAGGCCAACCGCCCGCTGGTGGGCACCGTCGAGCAGGGCGGGGTGATCGATCCCGACGTGCTGTGGTCCTGCGTGACCTGCGGCGCGTGCGTCGAGCAGTGCCCGGTGGACATCGAACATGTCGACCACATTGTCGACATGCGCCGCTACCAGGTGATGATGGAATCGGAGTTCCCCTCCGAGCTGTCGGTGTTGTTCAAGAACCTGGAAACCAAGGGCAACCCCTGGGGGCAAAACGCCGCGGACCGGACGAACTGGATCAGCGAGGTCGACTTCGACGTCCCGGTCTACGGCGAGGATGTCGACAGCTTCGACGGTTATGAGTACCTGTTCTGGGTGGGCTGCGCGGGCGCCTACGACGACAAGGCCAAAAGGACCACCAAGGCGGTCGCCGAACTGCTGGCCATCGCCGGAGTGAAGTACCTGGTGCTGGGTAGCGGCGAAACCTGTAACGGCGACTCCGCGCGCCGGTCAGGCAACGAGTTCTTGTTCCAGCAGCTGGCCCAGCAGGCCGTCGAGACGCTGGACGGGGTCTTCGAGGGTGTGGAGACCGTCGACCGCAAGATCGTGGTGACCTGCCCGCACTGCTTCAACACCATCGGCCGTGAATACAAGCAGCTGGGCAGCAACTACACCGTGTTGCACCACACCCAGCTGCTCAACCGGCTGGTGCGCGACAAAAAGCTGGTACCGGTCAAGCCGGCGGACGGCGACGGCAGCGTAAACGGACAAGCCATCACCTACCACGACCCGTGCTACCTGGGCCGGCACAACAAGGTCTACGAGGCGCCGCGTGAGTTGATCGGGGCATCCGGCGCGACGCTGACCGAGATGCCGCGTCACGCCGAGCGCAGCTTCTGCTGCGGCGCCGGCGGCGCGCGAATGTGGATGGAAGAACACATCGGCAAGCGGATAAACCACGAGCGCGTCGACGAGGCGCTGGCCACCGGCGCCACCACGGTTGCCACCGCCTGCCCGTTCTGCCGGGTAATGGTCAGCGACGGTGTCAACGACCGGGCCGAAGCCGCCGGCCGCGAGGATGTCGACGTGCGCGATGTGGCTAATCTGCTGCTGGAATCCATCGACCGCGGCAAGGTCGAGCTGCCGGCGAAGGGCACGGCCGCCAAGATAGCTCCGAAGGCTGCGCCCGCCCCCGCGGCGGCCGTGCCCGCTCAAGCCACCGCAGAACCGGAAGCCGCTGCGCCCACCCACGAAAAGGCTGCCAAGGCCGTGACGGGTCTGGGTATCGCCGGCGGCGCCAAGCGGCCCGGCGCCAAGAAAGCCGCAGCGCCAACGCAATCGGCGTCTGCGCCCACTACCGAAGAGGCCGAAGCGCCCGCGCCCCCGGCCAAGGCACCCGCCCCGCCGGCCAAGGGGTTGGGCATCGCGGCCGGTGCCAAGCGGCCCGGTGCCAAAAAGACTCCGGCCCCGGCGCCGTCTGCGCCTGCTCAGCCCGAGGCGAAAGCCGAACCGACAGAAGCCAAGCCGTCCGCGGCGCCGGTCAAGGGTCTCGGCATCGCGGCCGGTGCCAAGCGGCCCGGCGCCAAAAAGACTGCGGCAGCCCCACAACCGGCGCCGGCGCCGGCGAAGCCTGAGCCGGATGCAAAGCAGGAATCGGAATCCGCGCCCGCACCTGCGGACAAGGATGGCGACCGTGACGCCACGCCTCCGCCGAACGCGCCCGGCGCGCCCGTTAAAGGCCTGGGCATCGCACGCGGCGCCCGGCCGCCCGGCAAGCGATAAATGTCGTGGCCGCAAATTTCAGTGCACAGCCGTGGCACCATGGTTGACGTGACTGCTCACCAGCTGCCCTCGCACACCACTGGCCATCACCAGCGGCAGCGCACCTTCGCGCAGTCGTCCAAGCTTCAGGACGTCTTGTACGAAATACGCGGCCCGGTGCACGCTCAAGCTGCGCGGCTGGAGACGGAGGGGCATCGTATCCTCAAGCTCAACATCGGCAATCCCGCGCCTTTCGGCTTCGAGGCACCCGACGTGATCATGCGCGACATGATCCAGGCGCTGCCCTATGCGCAGGGCTACTC
>JAFAQO010000630.1 GCA_019246375.1 Mycobacterium sp.
GCTCTTCTCCGAGCCCGATGCCGGATCGGATGCGGCCGCGGTCAAGACCCGCGCCATCCGGGTGGACGGCGGCTGGAAAATCAACGGACAGAAGGTGTGGACCAGCGGGGCGCACTACTGCCGGCGCGGCCTGGCGACAGTGCGCACCGACCCGGAAGCCCCCAAACATGCCGGCATCACCGCGGTGATCATCGACATGAAAGCATCCGGCGTCGAGGTCCGGCCGTTGCGGCAAATTACCGGTGGCTCCGACTTCAACGAGGTGTTTTTCAACGATGTATTCGTGCCAGACCAAGACGTCGTCGGAGAGCCCAACGCCGGCTGGACAGTCGCCCGCGCGACACTCGGCAACGAGCGCGTCAGCATCGGGGGCGGTGGATCCTATTACGAGGGTGTGGCGGCGCAGCTGGTGCGATTGGTGGATCGGGACGCAGAACGATTGGCAGGGGCCAAGGTTCGTGTCGGCAACTTCCTCGCCGAGGATCACGCGTTGCGGCTGCTGAACCTGCGCCGCGCGGCACGAAGCGTGGAGGGGGCAGGCCCAGGACCAGAAGGCAACATCACCAAACTGAAGCTTGCGGAGCACATGGGTGAAGGCGCCGCGATCTCGGCGGCGCTGTTGGGTCCCGAAATCGCGCTGGCCGACGGCCCGGCGGCCCTGGCCGGCCGGATGGTGATGGCCGCCCGTGGCATGGCGATCGCCGGCGGCACGTCGGAGGTGACCCGTAACCAGATCGCCGAGCGGATCCTGGGCATGCCGCGCGATCCGTTGATCAAGTAACTGCGGTGTCGGCCGGGGCGAAGACCGGCTTACCGTCCTGTTCGAATCGCACCTCGACAGGCGTCCCGCACACCACTGAATCCGGTTCGCAATCAACGATGTTGGTCGCCAGTCGTAAGCCTTGCTGTTCGGCGAGCTCGACGATCGCGATTACGTAGGGCGTCGGGACGTCGGGGTTGTAGGGGTGGAAGTTGACCGTGTAGGTGAACACCGTTCCGCGGCCGGTTACCGGCCGTGCGACCAGCTGGCGGCCACAATCGGGGCATTCCCCGGCTTCGGGATGCACCCAGCGCATGCAACTGTCGCAGTGCTCGATAAGGAGTTGTCCGCCTGACCCGGGCTGGTCTGCCACGGCGAATACAGTACGCTCTATTAGTTTCTGGCGGGCAGCATGGACGGTGCTGATGAGCTACTTCGAGAAGAACGCGATCGTGTCAGGTATCGGCATTTCGCGAATCGGACGCCGCACTGGCATTCCCGGATTAGAGCTGACGCTGGAGGCGGTGCGCGCCGCTATCGCTGACGCGGGCCTTGCTCCCGGCGATATCGACGCGATCGCGACGCTTGGAGACACACCGGCGGCCGAAGTCACTGCCGCGCTCGGAATTCAGGCGGTGGATTGCCCATCCGGCTTCAATACTGGCGGCTTGTTGACTCCGGTGATGTCCGGATGTCTCGTGGTTGCCGAGAAACAGGCCCGACATGTGCTGGTCTATCGGACAGTGCAGATGATCGGTGGCACGGTGCCGACGTCGCCGCCGCCCGCGGATGCGCCGCGGCCCGCACTCGCGCGGATCATCGATCCGCCCGCCGACGGGTCACGTCCGCGTATCGGGCCGATGGACGATGTGGCCGACCTGGTTGCGGCCCATGCCTATTCCGCGGCGAACTGGCTGGCGCTGAACTGTCGTCGCCACATGGAGTTGTATGGAACCACTAAGGAGCAATTGGGCTGGCTGGCTATCAACAGCAGGCGCAACGCCGCCTTGAATCCGCTTGCGGTATACCGCGACCCAATGACCATGGCCGACTACCTGGCGGCCCGGCCGGTGTCGTCACCGTTTGGATTGTTCGACTGCGACGTGCCGGTCGACGGGTCGGTTGCGGTGGTGGTCTCGGCAGCAGAGTATGGCCGGGACTGCCCGCATCGGCCGGTGGCGGTCGAGGCGATCGGCGGGTCGGACGGCTCCGGTGGCTGGTTCCACCGCGCGGATTATCCCAAAATGGCCTCGGCGGACGCGGCGGCGCAGATGTGGTCGCGAACCGACCTGAAACCGGCCGACCTGCAACTCGCTGAGCTCTATGACGGATTCACGTTTCTCACCATCGCCTGGCTGGAAGCGCTTCGGATATGCGGGGACGGCGAGGCGGGTCCGTTCGTCGAAGGGGCCACGCGGATTGCGCGGGACGGCGCGCTGCCGCTGAACACTTACGGCGGACAGCTCTCCGCCGGGCGCATGCATGGCTACTGGCTGCTGCACGAGACCTGCCTGCAACTACGGGGTGAGGCCGGGCAGCGCCAGGTGGCCCGCCGCCCCGAGGTGGCAGTGGCCGCGGTGGGCGGCGGTCCCATCGCGGGATGCATGTTGCTGACGTGCTGAAGCTGGTTGACGGCCGGAGCGATTGAGCGACGAACCGGCAGCAGTCAACGGCCATAAGGGTCGGGCCCGCCTCGGGCCAACCGGCCCGCATCGTCGCCGCTCAGTCTGTTTGCCGCGCTCCTCCTCGGGCCAACCGGCCCGCATCGTCGCCGCGGGCCATCAACTCCAGACCGGCCATGGCCTGTTCGGCGCCGGCCCGATCCGTCTTCTCGACGACGAAACCCATGTGGATGATGACCCAGTCGCCCGGCTCGAACGTTTCCTCCGGCAGCATGCCTACGTTGACTTTGCGATTCTGACCGGCGACATCGACCAGCGCGAGTTGCCCACTGTAACCGTCAAGCATCCGGACTACCTGACCCGGAATCCCCAGACACATCTCTCAAATCCCTCTTACCTCGTCAGGGGCTTCTTCGTGGAGCCCGTCCCGAACTTGTAGCATCGCCACCGCTGACTCGACCGCCGCGACCGCATCAGGAACCGCCGCTTGGACGGCCGAGGTGAGCCCGATCCCGTCCGCAACGTCGGCGACCTCGCATCCCACCACGATAGTGCGAGGAGCATGGCCGCCGAGGGCGCGCAGGCTCGCGAACACCGCCGCCGGGTCCATGGCGTGCGCGTCGATCGCTGCCACCGAGTCCTGCGACGCGTGGTCGGCCTCAAAGACGTGCACAGTGCCGGGCGATCCGCGGTTCGGCACGGCGTCGACGAGAACCAGGGCGTCCCAGCCGTCAAGCAGGTCGTAGGCCAGGTGCATGCCTGCGATTCCGTAATCTTTCACGCGCAAGCCCCCCGACCCGGCGAAGCTGTCGGGCACATGACGCAGCACCTCGGGACCGAAGCCGTCGTCGCCGAGGAAGATGTTGCCGATGCCGGCTACCAGGATGCGGGATGCCACCGAACCGCCGCGGGCCTGTTACATATGCCGGATCTTCAGGTATCGCCGGGCATCGGGCAATGATCGAATACCCAAGCCCGCTGCGATGAGGCCGATCAGCACCAGGATGGCGATGAACACCCAACCGACTATTTCCATGTCGAGTTCCTTTCTTCGATGTGCTGAGCTTCGAGCGGTTCGACTTCGTCGGGCGCGAAGTACAGGTAGCGGCCGTACCAGTCGTGCAGGTCGGCTGCCGGGTCATCGTCCACGACGACACCGACATGCTGGTTGCCGTCGACGTCTTCGTGCACCGAGGTGACGCGCGCTGTTTTGCCGGCGAAAAACAGATCTTGGGCATCGGCGCGCCGCGCCGGATGCAGGCGTACCGGGCTGCCCCGTGATATCCGGACACCCTGCACCAGGACGGCATCGGTCTCGGGGCGTACGGCGTTGTCTGCCAGCGGATCCCACCACTGCACACCGTCGGGAACTTCGGGGATCAATCCGGGCTCGTCGGAGGACTCACTCATGTGCGGATCGCGCAGCACGCCGTGCAGGCGCTGCATTGCTTCGGGCGACATCGTATCGCAGCGGTCGATGATCTGCGCGGCCAGCGGATCGGTTGCCCGTGCCTGGGCCTTCTCCTCATCAGTCATGGTCATCACCCGCAGCGTGAGGATCTCGTCGATTTCAGTTGAGTCGTAGAGCGCGCCCTCGCTTTGCTCGGCGATCTCGGGATGGTCGTAGAGAATGATCGGTGAGACCAACAACAGATCATGCACACCGGCTGGGCCGGCCAGCACGGGGAAGCATCGGTGCTGCCGGCAACGGGCTGTTGCGGCGGCGGCGTGTGCCGGTGGGTCCAGAAGCGAAATAAACTTTCCAACAAGAGCTTGCGCAATGAGGTGGGTGCCGATCAGCGACCTGGCGATGGAGTCGTCTTTATCGGTTGCTGCTGCGCCGGTGTTGTGCAAGCGGATTGTGACACGCATCAGACCCTCGAGATCCTCGTCGCGCTCGACAGCCACATCCAGCGATGCGCGGACTTCCTGGCGGGTGCGCACCAGCCGACCACCGACGACTGGTTCGACGTCTGTTCCCCCTGGTGCCACCACAGGTAGCGTCCAGTGCTGCGATGCTCCAGCCAACTCTAGAGGGAAAGGCAATTCGACTTCGACCGCCTCATCCCAGGACAGCCAAGACCCCGACGCGGTGGT
>JAFAQO010000166.1 GCA_019246375.1 Mycobacterium sp.
CGAGGTGTATCGGTTCGCGAGTCGTCATGCTGTCGACAGTAAATGTGATACCGCCGGTACCGCAAGCGCGCGAGGTCCCGGTCGAAACCAGCGTGAAAAGATCCCACCGTGAGCAAGATCAAAGCATCATGAGCACCGCTACCGGAACTCGCCGGGTCTTCTCCGGCGTGCAGCCCACGTCTGACTCGCTTCATCTCGGCAACGCATTGGGTGCGATCACCCACTGGGTGGAGCTGCAGGACGATCACGACGCCTTCTTCTGCGTCGTCGATCTGCACGCGATCACAACCCCGCAGGACCCCGAAGTGCTTCGCCGTCGCACACTGATCACCGCTGCGCAGTACCTGGCCTTGGGTATCGATCCCGAGCGCAGCACGATCTTCGTGCAGAGCCACGTGCCCGCCCACACCCAGCTGGCATGGGTGCTGGGCTGCTTCACCGGCTTCGGGCAGGCATCGCGGATGACGCAGTTCAAGGATAAGTCGACGCGTCAGGGCGGCGAGTCGACGACGGTGGGCTTGTTCACCTACCCGGTGCTCATGGCCGCCGACGTGCTGGTGTACGACGCTGAGCTGGTCCCGGTCGGGGAGGACCAGCGCCAACACCTCGAGCTGGCACGCGACGTCGCGCAGCGGTTCAACAGCCGCTTCCCGGACACGTTCGTCGTACCCGAACCGTTCATCCCCAAGGTCACCGCCAAGATCTACGACCTGCAAGATCCCTCATCGAAAATGAGCAAGTCGGCAGCCAGCGACGCCGGGTTGATCAATCTGCTCGACGATCCGGCGTTGTCGGCGAAGAAGATCCGCTCGGCGGTCACCGACAGCGAACGGGAGATCCGCTATGACCCGGAAGCGAAGCCGGGAGTGTCGAACCTGCTGAGTATCCAGTCCGCGGTCACCGGCACCGATCTCGACGCACTTGTCGAGCGCTACACCGGGCACGGCTACGGCGATCTGAAAAAGGACACCGCCGAGGCCGTCGTTGAGTTTGTGTCACCCGTCCAGGCCCGGGTCGACGAGCTGACCGCAGACCCCGGTGAACTGGAAGCGGTGCTGGCCGACGGCGCGGCACGCGCGCACGATGTCGCCGCAAAGACGATCGAACGGGTCTACGACCGGCTAGGGTTCCTCCAGCAACGTCCATAAGCGGCGTTCCCGATCCGGGGAGTGGCATGAGTGAACCGGCCAAACCAGGAATCCTCGATCGGCTGCGGACGCGCTACGGGTGGTTCGACCACGTCATGCGCGCCAACGAGCGGTTCAACCACTGCAAGGGCAACTACTTCGCGGCCGGGCTCACCTACTACACGATCTTCGCGTTGTTCCCGCTGGCGATGGTCGCTTTCGCGGCTGGTGGATTCGTGTTGTCGCAGCGGCCCGATCTGTTGAACAAGATCGACCAGAAGATCACCGCCACGGTGCCCGGCAATATTGGCCGGCAACTGGTCGACTTGACGCATTCCGCGATCGAATCGCGCGCATCAGTTGGCGTCATCGGGGTGGCCGTCGCGGCCTGGGCGGGCTTGGGCTGGATGGCGAATCTGCGGGAGGCGCTCAGTGAAATGTGGGAACAGCGTGCCGAGCCGGCTGGTTTCGTGCGTACCAAGGTTTCCGATCTGGTGGCAATGGTATCGACCGTTGCGGCGATCCTCGTGACCATCGCGCTGACCGCGCTGGGTGATGCTCTGCCGACGGATAAGGTGCTGGCTTGGCTGGGTCTCCACTATGTTCCGGTGCTGGACGTGCTCCTTCGCGGTGTTTCGCTGTTGATGTCGTTGCTGGTGTCGTGGCTGGTGTTCACCTGGATGATCGCCCGGCTGCCGCGGGAGTCGATCAGCTTCGTCAGTTCGATACGGGCCGGGTTGCTCGCGGCGGTCGCCTTTGAAGTGTTCAAGCAAGTCGCGGCAATCTTTCTGCGGTCAGTGCTCAAGAGCCCAGCAGGTGCCACCTTCGGGCCGGTGTTGGGCTTGATGGTGTTCGTCTACATCACCGCGCGGCTGCTGCTGTTCGCCACCGCGTGGGCGGCTACGTCACCGGACAACCTGCGCGCGGCGCCGGTGCAGCCGCCCAGTCCGGCGGTCATCACAACCCGGGTGCAGGTCAGCGAAGGTTTGCGCGCATGGCAGGCATTGGCCGCAGGGACGGCCGGAGCGGTTGGGGCACTTGGCCTTTCCCGGCTGATCGGGCGGCGCGGGAACTAAGTTTCCTGGTAGCCGGCAGCACCTTGCAAGAACGAAGAGTTGGTCTCTTTCGCGAAACGATTCGGAAAAGCTTGTTCGTGTCGTCTGTCTGACTGTGCCACGCTCGGAGCAGGGGTACCCGCACAATGCTGCGAAGGCGGTATGTGATGTCTGCGCCAAGTATGTTGCAACGGTTGGCAGCGGAGTTGATCGGCACGTTTTGGCTGGTCCTGGGCGGCTGCGGCAGCGCCGTATTCGCGGCGAAGTTCGTCTCCGGCCAGTACTCGCTCGGCATCGGATTTCTCGGGGTCGCGCTCGCTTTCGGTTTGACCGTGCTGACCGGCGTTTACGCATTCGGCGCCATTTCCGGCGGGCACTTCAACCCCGCCGTCACGCTGGGTGCCG
>JAFAQO010000559.1 GCA_019246375.1 Mycobacterium sp.
AAGTACCTTGCCAATCTGGTGCGCGTGAAGGTGGACAACCCCACCGAGGACCTGGTGTCCGACCTTGCGGAAAGGGTTAAAGCCGAAGAGCTCAGCGTGCGCGAAGCCGCGCAGTTGGCCACCGGGGTGCTGATCGCCGGGCACGAGACCACCGCAAACATGATCGGCCTGAGCGTCCTGGCACTGTTGGAGCATCCCGACCAGTTGACGCTGCTACGTGACACCGACGACCCGAAAGTTGTCGCCACCGCGGTTGAAGAACTGATGCGCTACCTGAGCATCATTCAAACCGGCCAGCGCCGGGTGGCCATCGAAGACATCGCGATTGGCGGCGAGACGATTCGTGCCGGCGAGGGCATCATCCTCGACATCCCACCGGCGAACTGGGACGCCACAGTTTTCTCGGAGCCGGGCCGGCTGGATCTTCAACGCACCGCGGTGCCGCACGTCGGTTTCGGCTACGGCCGCCACCAGTGCGTCGGACAACAACTGGCCCGCATGGAGTTGCAGATCGTGCTGCACACCTTGTTGCGACGCGTTCCGGCGCTGAAGCTAAGCGTGCCGATCGATCAACTGCCGTTCAAACACGACACCCTCGCTTATGGCCTTTATGAGCTGCCCGTGACTTGGGTGTCATGACCACGTCCTCGCAGCCGGTGGCAACGGCGATCGAACTTCCCGACGAGCCCGACTGGTCCCGCATGCACCACGAGATCGGTGTGCGGCTTCGGTCGGAGATGGCTAGTCAGGGCGTTGACGCGCTCATTCTGCTGATGAACGGCAATGTGGTGTACGCGACGGGCGCCAGCTGGCCGTTGTTGGACGCCGGTCTTTCCCATGTCGAGCGGCCGGTGGCGATCGTGCTCGCCGGCGATGAGCACCCACATCTCTTCATGCCTATCCGTGACGACGCCACACCAGAAATCCAGGTGCCGACAGATCATGTGCACGGCCCGCTGTATCTCGAATTCGACGAGGGCGTCGAGCATTTCGCGAAGGTGATCGCGGAGTTGGTCCCGCTCGGCGCGACCGTGGCGGTCGATGAGATGACCGGCGCCATGCGGCGCGCGGCGCACCGGTTGTTTCCCGGCGGCCCGCCCTTGGATGCCGCGGAGGTGGTCGGCGCGGCCAACCTGGTAAAGACTCGGGACCAGATTTCCTGCATCCAGATGGCCAGCCGCATCACCGAAAAGGCGGCGATCGAGGTACAGAAGGCACTGGCGCCGGGGATACGCCAGACCGAGTTGTCGGCCACTTTCGTGCGCAGGGCATTCGAACTCGGCGCGACCGCCAACATGCTCGAGGCGATCTGGCAAGTGATGCCGAGTTCTCGCGCTGACGGGGTGTGGACAACGCACGGCGACCTGGCTTTGCCACTGCTGACCACACAGCGCCAACTCGCCAAAGGTGATGTGCTGTGGACTGACGTCAGCATCACCTACGCCGGGTACTGTTCGGACTTCGGCCGCACCTGGCTGGTCGGTGACGAGCCCACCACGCGTCAACAGGACCAGTTCCATAAGTGGCGCGAAATCCTCGACGCGGTACTGGCCGTGACGAAAGCCGGCGCAACATCGGGTGATCTCGCGCGCGCGGCGATCGCCGCCAACGGTGGTCGCAAGCCGTGGCTGCCGCACTTCTATCTGGGCCACGGCATCGGCACTTACCCGGCTGAAACACCCATGATCGGAACCGATCTGGGCGAGGCGTTCGATGACAACTTCGTCTTTCCGGTCGGCATGGTGTTGGTTCTGGAGCCGGTGGTCTGGGAGGACGGTACCGGCGGCTACCGCAGCGAGGAAATCGTCGTGATCACCGAAGACGGCTACACCTCGATTACCGACTACCCGTACGCGCCTTATGGTCACTGAGATTGCACCCGACGACCGCGCGTTACGGGTAGCGCGGCGCAACCGGGCACTGGCTCAGATGGATGCCCAAGATCTCGACATCCTGGTTCTCGGGCGGCAAGCGAATATCCGTTACGTCACTGGCGCGCCGCAACTGTGGATCGCGGGTACTCGGCCGTTCGGTCCGATGTGCGTCGTGGTGCGAGCCACCGGTGAAATCCATTTGAACAGCACGGCCGACGAAGGGATTCCCGAGGAGATCGGCCATGAGCACCTCTACGGTCTGGCCTGGAATCCGATGACGCTCATCAATGTGTTGAAAAGCATCGAGGGGGCGTCAACCGCACGACGAGTCGGAACCGACGCGATCTCACCGACTTTCGCCACGTTGCTCCCCATGGCGTTCCCGGAGGCTGACCTCGTCGATGCCGAGTTGGCGATGCGTACGGCTCGGCGGACCAAAACACCCGAGGAAGTGGCGGCGATGAGCGCTGCGCTGCGTGCCGCCGAAGACGGAATCGCAGCTGCTCTCGAGGAGTTGCAGCCGGGCGTTTCGGAGAAGACGTTAACGGGCGCAGTACTGGAGGCGATGGCGGTGGCAGGGGTGAGCACGCCCGCCACTCAGGACGGCGCATGGGTGACATCGCGGACACATCCCTGGCAGCGCGCACGCGGCGACGGCAGCGTGCGGTGCGGCGACCTGGTCGCGTTATCTGCCGGTGCACTGGCCGATGGATACGTCGGCGAGGTGGCCCGCACCTGGCCGGTGGGGAACGCGGACAGCGCGTCAGTCTGGGAGCTTTATCAGCGTTCGGAACGCTTGTGGGACAGGCTGATTGCAACCTGCCGGCCCGGTGCGGTCGCGAATGATCTGTTCGCTGCCTATGAGGCGGCCGGAGAACCGCTTCCCCCGATGCCGGTGGCGCACGGCCTGGGGCTGGGCTTCGACCCGCCGGTGGTCTCGCCTGTGTTAGCCAACACCACAGCCCGGGAATGCCTCGATCCCGGGATGGTGCTGGCCGTCACCGGCTACGTATGGCAGCACGGGGTGGGCGCGGTACTGCGCCGAGATACCGTGCATATAACGGAGGACGGCCCAAATGTGGTGACCACCAGCCCTTCCTGGCACCGCGACACCGGACGCTGAGGCCGGCGGAACCGCGCTGGTCGATTACCATGTCTGTTCGGCGGCGCGCACCAGCATGTGGTTGACCGCCACCCGACGGTCGCGGGTCACCATGTAGAGCACGGCGTCGGCGATGTCCTCGGACCGCAGTTTGACCATGTCGGCGGTCTGACGATCGAATGCTTCGCGGGACTTCGGTGGCAGGTGGCTGCTGATCTCGGTGTCGACCGTGCCCGGTCCCACCACGCCGACGCGAACCCTCTTGCCGAGCACCTCTTGGCGAATACCCTCGCTGAACGCGTTCACACCGAACTTGGTCAGCGAATAGACCGCCGTGCCGGGACGGGCGACCCAGCCGGCGGTGGAACTGATGGTCACCAAGTCGGCGACACCGCGTGGTGAGTCCGCGGCCGCCTCGATCAGATGGGGGAGTGCCGCCCGGGTGACGTAGAGGACTCCCTGGACATTGACCGCCACGAGATCGTCCCAATCCTCAAGTCGCGCTTCGGCGGCCGGCCCCATGCGCATGAGGCCGGCGTTGTTCACCACGGTGTCGAGCCGTCCCAATCCGGCAACGGCGCGATCCACCGCGGCGGCTACTTGTTCGGCGTTGGTGACGTCGGCGGGCACAACGATCGCCGACCCGCCTGCCGATTCGATCTCGGCTTTGAGTTCGTGTAGCCGGTCAGCACGGCGCGCTAGGAGGGCGACCGCGGCGCCGTGCGCGGCCAACGCCCGCGCCGTCGCCGCACCGATACCGCTGCTGGCGCCGGTCACCAACGCCGCAGTGTTGGTCAGCGTCCCGGTCACATTGCGTCCATCGCCCGTGATGCACCGAGAATTTCATGCAGCACGTAGTCGTTGTGTTCGCCCAGGTCGGGAGCGCCGCGCGCGATCTGTGCCGAAGCGCGCGACATCCGCCACGGTGGGCCGACAATAAGCCGCTGACCCTCGCGATGATCGCTGACGAAGCGATAAAAGTCGCGGTCCCAGAGCCGTTGGTCACTCATCACGTCGAGCGATGTCGCGCTCTTGTTCGCCGGTACGCCGGCTGAGCGCAGCCGCTGCGCCAGCTGCTCGGCATCATGTTTTCGAGTCAAGTGGGCGAGGTCTTCGTCCAGCGCATCAATGTGCTTCCGTCGGTCGGACAAGGTGGCGTAACGGTCGTCGTCTGCTAGTCCAGCGGCCTCGAGCACGTCGCATAGTCGGCGCCATTCGATGTCGTCGGCGACGGCGACGCAGATCCAGTCGCCGCCTGCGCACGGGTAGCAGTTGTGCGGCGACATGTCGGGATGGTTGTTGCCGTCGGGCCCGAGTTGCTTTCCGGTCAGGGCCTGTTCGAGCAGACAGTCGCCAATCATGGCGGAAAGGGTTTCAACGGCTGACACGTCGACGAATTGGCCTGCGCCGCTTTGTTCCCGATGCAACAACGCCACGACGGCTGCGAACGCGGCGGCCGCGCCCACTGTGGAATCGCCGTAGCGAATGCTGGTGCCCAGTGGCGGCCCGCCCGGATAACCCACCAGCGAAGCCAGCCCGGCCAGCGCGGCGAAGCAGGGTGCGTAACCGGTTTGATAGCCCAGCGGTCCGTCATTGCCCCACATCTTGATCGAGACCGAGATGATGTCGGACTTGACCGCGCGGAGCTGCTCATATCCGAGGCCCAGGCGCTCCATCGCTTTCGGCCGGAGATTGTTGATGACGATGTCGCTGCGGCCGATCAGGTCTCGCAGTTGATCCAGCGCCCGCGGCGACTTGAGGTCCATGTCCACGCTGAGGATCTCGGGATTGATGCTCAGGAAATAGGGCGCGTGATTGATATCGGTGCCGCCGTAGGCGCGCATCTCCTCGGGGCCGGTGGCGGTTTCAATCTTGATCACTTCTGCGCCCAGGAAGGCCAGCAGCTTGCCGGCGTACGGACCCGCCCAGACCTTGGTGAGCTCGACGACGCGCACGCCTTCCAGTGGTCCCCCACGCCGCTCCTTCACCGGTTTTAGTTGCGGAGATCGCACAGTCGGCAGCGCACGGGGCGTATCAACGCTTTCTAAGATTCCAGCTGTGTGCTCGCCGAGGCTGGGTGCGCAGCGAGTGATCCGGGCGGGTGATGCGCTCAACAGGTAGGGAACGCCTGCGTACGCCGCTGTGCCCAGCACGGGGTGGGTCACCTGCTGGAAGAAGCCGCGATGGCGGTACTGCGCCGATTTGTGCAGATCCGCCGCCTCGTTGACCGGAACCAGCGGCACGCCCACCCGTTGGGCCTCTTCGGTTACGGCGTCCTTGCGCAGGCCCCGCACCCATGCGCTGAACTCGCGCTGAAACGTAGCGACTTTTTCTCGAGTCACGGAGAACTCGAGCCAATCGTCGTCGAACGCGTCGAACCATTCCTGATAGCCCATGAGTTGCTTCAGGCCGGTCCAGTGATTGCGGCTGCTCATGTAGAGGTAGACGAATCCGTCCGCGCAGGCGAAGAAGGCAGCGGGGCCCTGCTGGTCGTAGTCGTAGCGGTCGTTCTGGGCTGCGATCTCACCGGTGATGAATCTGCCCACGATGGAGTCCGCGCGGGACACCAGTACTGCATGTTGGGAAATGTCGACGTAGTCGCCCTGCCCGATCCGCAAACGCCGGAAAAGTGACGCGGCGACGCACAGCGCCGCGTCGAGTCCGCCCTCGTAGTCGGCAAGGAAGCGGCCGGGACCCTGTAATGGCGGTTTAGCGGGATCGGCGTGGCTGGGAGTGTGATAACCCCATCCGCTGCTGTGAAAGACGTTGATGCTCTTGGCGTTATCGAATTCTGGCGGTGTGCCCTGCCCGTACGGGGTGACTGAGCAGAACACCACGCCCGGGTGTCTACGCTGCACCTGCGCCGACGACAGGCCCACGGCCTCAGCCCAGTCCGGGGTGTGATCGTCGACAACCACGTCGGCCGTAGCGATGAGCTTGTGCAGAGTGTCGATGCCGTCGGGCACAGTGAGGTCGAGTTCGACGGAGCACTTGTTGGTATTTAAATAGCCGAAGAGGCCACTGCTTTCGCGACTGTCATCGCCAATGATCGGCGCCGCCGCCCGGGTGGGGCTGCCGCAGCCGCGCCGCTCGATCTTGACCACCTCGGCGCCGAAGTCGGCGAGCAGCTTCCCGCAGTATTCGCCGGCCACCGATTCGGCCAGCTCAACGATTCTGATACCGGTCAGTGCCGACATGCGCTACCTGCTAACGTCTGTCGGCGGATCACGGCTTTTTGCGCCCCGAGCGGCTGAGCCGCCACTCGGGCGGGAAGTTCAGATCGTTGTCCTTCACGACATTGTTCAGGCCCTTGCCGAAGGTGCCCTCGGTGAGGTCGACCTCGTTGTCCTGGTCGTTCTGGATCATGGGCAACATTCCTTCGACCAGGCCGGTCAGAAGGCTGCCGAAGTACTCGCCTTTGTGCTGCTTGTACAGCTCGAGGAAGGTCTTTTGCACCGCGACAGTGTCGGTGGGCCGCGAGCGCGAGCATGCCATCGCGTACTTCAACGTCTCTTCTTCGAGTTTCTCCCGAGGGACGACACTGTTGACAAACCCGCATTCGTACATCTCTTGCGCGCTGAAAGGCCGTCCCGTAAAGAGCATTTCGGAGAACTTACGTAGGCCCATGGTTTCCGCCCACCACCACAGACGCGGGCCCCAGCCCACATAGCGGAAGGCTGGGTGGCCGAACAGGGCGTCGTCGGACGAGATGACCAGGTCGGCGTCGCCGGCCTGATAGAAGTGCCAGCCGTAGCAGTAGCCCTTGGCCTCGATGATGCTGATTTTTCGTAGTTCCTGAAGTGGCCGGTTGCCGGCGCGGGCCTTCGCATAGAAATCGGTGACGGTGGACAGGTAGCGGTATGAGCCACCTGGCGGGTACTTGACGTCGTCGTCGTTGATTGCGAGCTCGTGAAGCAACGGCATCCCGGGGTTTTCCAGCATGCCCCGCTGTTCGGGCAGATCGCCGCCGCTGCCGAAATCCTCTCCCTCGCCGCGAATCACGACTACTTTGACTTCGTCGTCGACGTTGCATTTGTGGATCAGATCGGCATAGTTCTGCCGCATGCCAAGGGTGGTCGAATTCTGCGCGTCTGGACGATCGAAGGTGATGTACGCGATTCTGTTCTTGGCGTCCTTATCGAACTTGATGAACGGTTCGGCGTCCTTCTTCATCTGTTCGTAGTCGTATTCCGGCATCGTTGTCTCCCGTCTAGTGTTGTGTCTACTTGAGCATGCTGCCCGCATTCGAGTGGAAGCGGAACGCCGTGGCATGGCCGCGCCCTCGACCGCGCGCCGCCCCGCTGACAAACGCGACCTTGCCTTCGACCCGACCGGTCATTGTCGCCTTGATTCCGCGTCGCTAGAGATCATTTCACTTCCACCAGAGCCGGCATCGACTCCCAGCCCCGCACCGTCGACGTCGGGCTGAGTTGAGCATTGGTCAGATCGACCTCCCACTCCGGGAAGCGTTTGAGGATTTCCTCCAGTGCGATTCGGCCTTCCAGGCGCGCCAGCGCTGAGCCCAGACAGAAATGTGTGCCGAGACCGAATGCGAGGTGTTGTCGTGCCTGCCGGTGGATGTTGAACTCTTCGGCGTCCGGACCGAACTGTCTGTGGTCTCGGCAGGCTGCCCCGATGAGCATCATCATCACGCTGCCCTCGGGCACAGTCTGGCCATGGATCACGACGTCTCGTGTCACGTAGCGCGCCGTGTGCGGTGCCGGTGGCTCGTAGCGCAACAGCTCCTCGATGGTCTGGGGAATCAGCGCAGGATTCTCCACCAGTTCACGCCGCTGGTCGGGATGTTCGGCGAGAACCTTTCCTGCCCAGCCGATCAACCGCGTTGTGGTCTCATTACCTGCGCCGGCGACGACGTTGATGTACACCAGCAACTCTTCGCGGGTCAGCCGGCGGGTGACGCCGGTGTGGTCGACGAACTCCGCGTTAAGCAGTTCGGTCATGATGTCGTCGGACGGATGCTCGGCACGCCAGTCGATATAGGCGGCGAAGACCTTGCCGGTGGCCAATCCGTGTTCCGCGGCGGTCATCGGCTTACCGGCCTTGGTGCGCAGTTGCGCGTTGCCGTGGTCCCGGACGAATTCCTGCTCGTCTTCCGGGATGCCGAGCAGCATGCTGATGACTTTCATCGGCATCTGTGCACCCAGATCGACCACGAAGTCAAACAGTCCAGATCCGACCAGCGGATCCATTGCCTGAGCGCAGAATTCGCGGATCTTGGGCTCGAGCGCGTTGATCATGCGCGGGGTGAACATGCGTGTCAGCAGCTTGCGGTGCGCGTCGTGAATCGGCGGGTCCTCAAAAATGAGCATCCCCGGTGGGATCGCAACATTGGCCTTGATCAGCTCCAGGATCGCGCCGCGAGCCGAACTGAACGCTTCATGGTCGACCAAGCCCTTGTTGACATCGGTGAACCGACTGAGCGCGTAGAACTCGTGCTGCGCGTTGTAGTACAGCGGTGCTTCCTCGCGCAGACGCCGGAACATCGGATACGGGTCGGCGTTGAGGCCAACGTCGTACGGGTCGTAGTACACGTCGGTACTGACCGTCACGAGATCCCTCCTGTCCCGACCACGCCCTGAGATGCTGCGTGCGCCCGATTGCTGCCGCCGCCAGTGTGTCAGCGTCGAACTCGACTCGGGTGATTTGTACTTTCTGCTTAAAAGATCGTCGCTTACGCCCGCAGGTTGGAGTCCTCGAAGCGGGGCCACAGGCTTGGGCGCGCACCTAACTCTATTGCCGTAGAGAACCATATTGTGGGTGTGCTGGCAAGACCCTCCGGCGATATGCCGCAACGCTCAGGGGACTGGTGTGGTTCGCCGACGGCGTGGGCGGCGCGGCGCGCCGTCGCGCGTGAGCCGTCCCCGGTGTTCGTTCGTCAGGATGCCCGCAACGATTGCCGAAAGGACGCCGTCGAGCTTTTCGGGAGTGTCGATGATCCGGTCGCCGTGCGCGAATCGCAGCATAAGTCCGTTGAGGAACGTCAGTGTGACGTTGCTGAGGTCGTCGACGACGGCGGGATCCAGTTCGGCTCCGCGCGGGAGGAGCTGCACCAGGATGTCGTGGTGCAGCTTGGTGAACGCATCTGTGCCGCGCTGCAGGGTGGCGGCCATAGCGGGGTCGCGGGTGGCCTGCATGGTCAGTTCGTAGCGGGCCTTGGTCCGGGTCAGTTGAGGTTCGTCCGCCGATTGGATGACCAACTTGGCCAGCGGTGAGGCCGACGATTCTTGGCCCCCGGCGGCACTGTCGGCGACCGACTGCAAGCTGGCGAGGTCGAGCTCGGCCACCCGCTCGGCGACTGCACGCAGCAGCGCGGAGCGGGTGCGGAAGTAGAAGGACGTGGTGCCGTCCGGAACGCGGGCATTGCGGTCGACTTTTAAGTGGCTCAACCCCTTTGCGCCCTGATCGGCGAGCAGCTGGATGGCCGCATCGCAAAGTTCGCGGCGGCGCTCAATCGGATTGGGTTTGCGTCTCTTTTGTATGACGGGAGTGTAGCGGTCCACTGGACGCGGCTTTCGTGTCAATCAGATCTCGACCGGAGGGTTTTCTATCGCCTCACAGCACGATACTCTATGTTCATAGTGTGGAAAAGGAATGGTCGTTAGCCAGCGAACACGGCCTGTGGCCGCCTACCCCAACACGATCACCGCAGTGAGCATTTCGGCACAGCGTACAATCCCATCGCCGCCCAGACCAGGGCGCGAGGATCTTCGAGAACCTGTCGACGGCGCTGGCCTCCGGGCGTGGCATATCCAGTCCACCAGCGCTTGCTGTTGCGATCAAGGTGCTGGTCAACAGCGCGCATGATGACACACCTGGCACGGTGCTCGGCCGATGCAGGGACTTTGACGGGACCTTGGTGATCGCTGCGGCGCGAATGGTGAACGCGCCGTTCTGGTCTGTTGATAATTACTCCGACAACATGTCTGGTAACTGCGTACGGGCGTCCACTCGGCCAGCCATGCCAGCTTGCTGAGGCTGCGAATCACGTTGCCGGCGACGTAGGTTGACGGTCGCGACGCGGAAGATGATCTCCGGGTGCAGCAGCTGGGTGGGCGGATCTATTAGGGCAAGTACCTTCGTAAGTTGTTCGGCGACAACGATGTCGGACCCCGCAGCGGTCTGTATCCCATCGACGTATCGGTTGGTAAACCGCGTCGAAAGCGGTCTGGGTCCTTCAACCTCGGGCAGGTTGAGGTCAGCGCCAACGGCGAATTTCCATGCCACCCCGACTGGTTTGGCAGCGGCCCGGAAAAAACGCCGCGCCAACCCATTCACGCCGCTGCGCAGACACTGGTGCAGCGCCTGTGCTTGGAGGGCGGCGACCGTCATGCCTTGGCCGTAAATCGGGTTGAAGCTGCAGAACGCGTCACCGAGAACAAGCAGACCCGCGGGGAACGTCGACATCTTGTCGTAGCGACGCCAGCGACTCTCTGGGTAGCGGAAGCGGCAGACTTCTGTGAGTGGCTCGGCGGCGCCAATCGCCGCGAGCACGTGGGGTGGAGCCAGCCCCTCGACGAAAGCCAGCATGTCGGCTGGCTCGCTGGGCGGCTCGCGACCAACCATCCCGGCCACGGTAAACATCCATGTGTTGTTTTCGTGGGCGAAGAGCGCCATACCGGTTGGCCGGCCAGGGACCGCACCGACGAGGACGATCAGCTCCTCGAGCATGCCCGGCGGGATCCGTAGGAGCTGACTGGAATACACCAGACGCACGCCCACTTCGTCTTCGCGCGGGCTCCCGTAACCGAGGGTCGCCAAGAACACCGGCGTGCGCGAGCCCCGCCCGGTTGCATCGACCACCAGGTCCGCGGCCAACACCTGGTCGCTTTCACCGTCGCGGGAGCGAACATGCGCGCCGGTGATACGGTCGTGCGTCGGAGTCGATGTCAGATCGACGAGGTCATAGCCCTCCAGCAGTGTGACGTTTCGCCGTCTCGCGCACCCGTCGCCGAACAAGACTTTCCAACAACGGTCTGCTCGGGAAAAACGCGGGCGGGATGTCAGTGAAACCACCCGTGCGCAAGAATTGATGGCCCGCAGCAGAAAAGAATGTCTTGGACAAATCGCTGTAATCAAGGACCGGTGCGCCGGCCGCGACGAGTGCGTCAAGGAACCCCGGGAATAGCTCGCCCAAGACCTGCGACCCACGCCCGAGCAACGCATGCACGTGGCGCCCTTGCGGTACGCCGCGCCGGTTAGCGGGACCGTCGGGCAAGACATCCCGCTCCACCACGGTGACGGTCCGGTAGAAATCGGTGAGCACCCTCGCGGCAAGAAGCCCGCCCATGCTCGCACCTAGAACGACCGCCCGCTCGCCCAGGACCGGCATCGCGAAACCCCTAACCGCTTCCGCTACAGGGGACAGAACACCGACAGTCTCCGGCGCGGCAGCGTAGGCGCCTAGAGTAGGCGACTACTTCATTTCTGCGTACGCGGTGAGGAGTCGAGATGCTTAGGAGCGATTGATCGCTTCTGCCCTGAAGACACAGGGAAATAGCAACAAACCGTGGCTGGTGGACTTTGGCAAAGCTATTCGCGCCACGTTTGTCGTAGCTGTCGATTGGGAAGAAAGTTTCTTTTCGACGACGTGACGACGTGTGGAACTCTTGGCACGGTGAAGGTCGCGATCCTCGACGACTACCAGAACGTCGCGCTGAGCATGGCCGACTGGTCGGCGGTCGCCGCCAGAGCTGACATCACCGTCTTCCACGACCACCTCGCCGATCCGGCCGCGGTGATCGAAAGGCTGGCGCCCTTCGACGTGGTGTGCGTCATGCGGGAGCGAACGCCGTTGCCACGCAACGTGATCGAGCGTCTTCCCGAGCTGAAGATGATTGCGTCCACCGGGCCGTTCAATGCGTCGATCGACTTTGCGGCTGCCGAGGAACGCGGCATCCACGTGAGCACTACCGGTGGCTATGTCGAGTCGACGGTCGAACTCACCTGGGCTCTCATCCTGGCCGCCGCCCGGCGAATAGTCGACGAGAACCTGTCGGTGCGCGGCGGCGGTTGGCAGACGTCGGTGGGTCGCCAACTCGCCGGTGCGGTGCTGGGTGTGCTGGGCTTGGGCAGGATCGGTAGCCGCGTGGCGCGCGTCGGGGCGGCCTTCGGTATGGATGTCATCGCGTGGAGCGCGAACCTGACCAGCGAATCCGCCGAACGGTCGGGGGCGACGTACGTGCCCCGGACCGAGCTGTTCAGCCGCGCCGATGTGCTGACCATCCATCTTGTGCTCAGCGAACGCACCCGCGGTCTGGTCGGTGCGGACGAGCTGGGCTTGATGAAGCCGACGGCGTTACTGGTCAATACCTCGCGGGGGCCGATCGTCGACGAGCAGGCCCTGCTCGCGGCTCTGCAGTCGCGCACGATCGCCGGGGCGGCACTCGACGTGTTCGACGTTGAGCCGTTGCCGGTTAGGCACCCGCTGCGTTCGCTCGGCAATGTGGTTGCCACTCCGCACATCGGCTATGTCGCCGACATGGTCTATCGGACCTTCTACGGTGAGGCCGCCGCCAAGATCGACCGGTGGCTCGACGAGTTCAGCGGCCGGGGCAGTTGATGAGGCGTTCCCCGTCCGGCGCGACTCCAGCCGGCCGATGACGATTAAGACGATCGCGGCGAGCGCCCAGCCCAGCAGAATGTCGACGACGTAGTGCTCGGCCGAGTACACCAGCGCAAAGGCCATGGTGACCACGTAGGCCACCAGCAACGGACGCCAGCGGCGATGGATACGCCGCCACAGGAAAATCACGACA
>JAFAQO010000676.1 GCA_019246375.1 Mycobacterium sp.
GAGTACCAGCAGGCACGGCAGGTCGAGTCGGAGGACCTGTGCCACCAGCGTGATCGAGCGACGCAGCGTGGTGACGTCCGCGATCAGCAGGACCGCATCGGGTTTCTCGGTGCCACCAAGCTCACCTGTGAGCAGATCCGTCACTACCCGCTCGTCCGGGCTGATCGGGTCGAGACTGTAAGTACCGGGCAGGTCCTCCACAGCGATCGCCACGCCGTCCACCTTGGTGATACCGACACTGCGTCCGACGGTGACGCCCGGGTAATTACCGACCTTCGCGCGCAATCCGGTCAGATGGTTGAAGACACTGGTCTTGCCGGCGTTGGGACTGCCCACCACCGCTACCCGTCGGCTGGCTGCGACGGCAACGGAAACGCCAGCATCCTCGTGGCACGACGTCATCGGTCTGCTTCCCGGACAACTTCGACCAGCCGAGCCTCTCGGCGGCGAATACAGAGCTCGGTGTCCAGCACGCGATAGACAGTGGGGTCACCCAACGGTGCCCGGCGGATCACCTCGACGCGCGTACTGGGTCGAAACCCAAGCTGGCGTAGCCGGCTCGCCACCGCAGAGTTCGCGTGCGGCGTAAAACCCACGATGGTTGCCTGCTGACCGAGTGCGAGCTCGGCAAGCACGACCGCCGAATCGGACCGATGTGAGTCCCGGCCTAGACCATCCATAACCCGCCTACTGCTTAGGGGCGGCTAACTTCCCGGTTACATCTCTACCAGGGACGGTGACTGCGCGGTAGTGGGCCGCGGTCAACTGATGAGGACCGGCTGGCGGGTGGGCGCTCTACACTAGGCCGATGGCCGGCCGCATCTCCGATCGCGACATCGCCGCCATCCGGGACCGAGTCCGCATCGAGGAGATCGTCGGCGACTACGTCCAGTTACGCCGTGCCGGTGCAGATTCGCTAAAGGGCCTATGCCCCTTCCACGACGAGAAGACACCGTCGTTTCACGTCCGGCCCAACCACGGTCACTTCCACTGCTTCGGCTGCGGCGAAGGCGGCGACGTGTACGCCTTCGTCCAGAAGATCGAACACGTCAGCTTCGTCGAGGCCGTCGAAATGCTCGCCGATCGCATCGGCCACATGATCAACTACACCGGCGCGGCGACCAGCGTGCAGCGCGACCGCGGCACCCGCAGCCGGCTGGTCGCCGCCAACGCCGCCGCCCAGGCGTTCTACGGGCAGGCGTTGGAAGCCGCCGAGGCCGCGCCGGCCCGTCAACACTTGTCGGAACGCAATTTCGACGGCGACGCCGCCCGTCATTTCGGCTGCGGGTTCGCGCCGTCCGGTTGGGACTCGTTGACCAAGCATCTACAGCGCAAGGGTTTCGACTTCAAGGAGCTGGAAGCTGCGGGTCTGTCCCGTCAGGGCCGGCGTGGCCCGATCGACCGGTTCCACCGAAGGCTGCTGTGGCCGATCCGCACCGCGGCGGGCGAGGTTATCGGTTTCGGGGCCCGGCGGCTGTTCGACGACGACGCGATGGAAGCCAAGTACATCAACACGCCCGAAACCCTGCTCTACAAGAAGTCGTCGGCCTTGTTCGGCATCGACCTGGCCAAACGCGATATCGCCAAGGGGCATCAGGCCGTCGTCGTCGAGGGCTACACCGACGTCATGGCCATGCATCTGGCCGGGGTCACCACGGCGGTCGCGTCCTGCGGCACCGCGTTCGGCGACGAGCACCTGGCGATGCTGCGCCGACTGATGATGGACGACAGCTTTTTTCGCGGCGAGCTGATCTACGTGTTCGACGGCGATGAAGCCGGCCGCGCCGCCGCGCTCAAGGCTTTCGACGGCGAGCAGCACTTGGCGGGGCAGTCCTTTGTTGCGGTGGCCTCCGACGGCATGGATCCTTGCGATCTGCGGCTGGCATCCGGGGACGGCGCGCTGCGGGACCTGGTCGCGCGGCGAACCCCGTTGTTCGAGTTCGCGATCCGCAGCGCGTTGGGCGAAATGGACCTGGACAGCGCCGAGGGCAGGGTGGCCGCGCTGCGCCGATGCGTGCCGATGGTCGCCCAGATCAAGGACCCGACGCTGCGTGACGAGTACGCGCGGCAGCTCGCAGGCTGGGTCGGCTGGGCCGACGTGGCGCAGGTCATCGGCCGGGTGCGCAGAGAGGCGAAGCATCCCGAGAACCTTCGCCGCGCCCGGTCCCGGCGTGTCGTGGCTGCACCGGCCAACGGCAACCCCGCCGAGGCCGCAGCCGTTCGTCCTGACCCACGCGATCCGACGCTGTGGCCGCAGCGTGAGGCGCTCAAGTCGGCTGTGCAGTACCCGGCGCTGGCCGGCCCGGTGTTCGACGCGCTGACCGTGGAGAGCTTCACACATCCCGGCTACGCGGCCGTGCGGGCAGCGATCGCCGCGGCGGGCGGCACCGCGGCCGGTATAACCGGCGCGCAGTGGATGGACGCGGTGCGCCGCCAAGCCTCGACACCGGCCACAGCGGGGCTGATCAGCGAGCTGGCTGTAGAGACGATCCGGGTCGACGATGACGACAAGCTGCCCCGCTACATCGCCGGAGTGCTGGCCCGTTTGCAGGAGGTTTGGGTGGGCCGCCAGATCGCCGAGGTCAAGTCCAAGTTGCAGCGGATGTCTCCGGTCGAGCAAGGCGACGAATATCATGCCCTGTTCGGCGACCTGGTCGCGATGGAGGCGTACCGGCGCAGCCTGTTGCAGCAGGCCAGCGGCGACGATCTCAGCGCGTAACCGGCACGGTTGAGGCTATTTCATGCTGCGCTGCGGCTGCATGACGCTGGTCGCATCGTCGATTTCGGTCAAGGTCACCATCTGGGCATCGGGAGAGACCCGGCTCGCGATCTTGCGCCGGCCCCCCTCGATCAGCGATTTTGCGGTGGGGCTGCCGGTAACCGCGCGATAGGTGCCGACGATCTGCTCATAGCGACGGCGCCCGGCTTTCGCGCCCAGCACATACCCCAGTCCCAGCACGACGGCATACCGGATCAAAACGCTTCCTCCCCACGATGGTGCGGCTGCCTCCATCCTGCCTCACGAACCCGGTTAGATGCGCGGTGGCAGCCACGATCGCCCGCTACGCGCCAGTACGCTAGAGTCATCCCGCGATCCGGAGATGGATGGGTAGTCCCCTGTAGCTCAATTGGCAGAGCGTTCGGCTGTTAACCGAAGGGTTGCTGGTTCGAGTCCAGCCGGGGGAGCTGAGATAACTGCAGCTCGGAGGCTATATTTAGCCTACAAAACAGATGCCGTGCCCTAGCGTGCCTTTCGGCCGCGCAAGCGATTAGCGGTGCACTTGCTGGATGAGCGCCTAGGTGTATGGACACATGCCGGACTAGCAGTCCGGTATATCGCCGCATCCAATCTTTTAGTATTTAAGATGCGGATTTAAGTGTATTGTCGGTATGCCAGCACTTCACGCGCCGCCGCCACAGCCGCGGTCCACCGGCTCCGCCTCGGCCGAATCAGACAGTGAAGGAGTGCACATGAGTCACAAGTCAGGTCGTCGCGGTATTGCTGCGGGCCTCGGGTTAGCTGTCGGCTCCGCACTAATCGCAGGGTTCATCCCGGAGGCAGCACCCAGCGCTCTGGCCGACGCCACCGTCCTGGCCCATGCTCCGGCGCCGGAGGCTCCCGTCCCGCCCCCTGTTCCGGCACCGCGGCCCCCAGCTTCGGCTCGGGTACCGCGTCCGCCAGCTTCGGCTGCTCGGGTACCGCGGCCGCCGGCTTCGGCTGTTCGGGTACCGCGGCCGCCGGCTTCGGCTGCTCGGGCGCCGCGGCCGCCGGCTTCGGCTGCTCGGGTACCGCGGCCGCCGGCTTCGGCTGTTCGGGTACCGCGGTCGCCGGCTTCGGCTGTTCGGGTACCGCGGCCGCCGGCTTCGGCTGCTCGGGCGCCACGGCCGCCAGCTTCGGCAGCTCCGGCGACCCTGCCCCCAGCTGCGGCG
>JAFAQO010000678.1 GCA_019246375.1 Mycobacterium sp.
ATCCATCGCCGACTCGCCGGTTGCGCCGGCGCCGACGATGGTGTGCAGCTCGTCGATGAAGGTGATGATTTGTCCGGCCGAATTCTTGATGTCATCGAGGACGGCCTTGAGCCGTTCCTCGAACTCACCACGGTACTTCGAGCCGGCCACCATCGACCCCAGATCCAGGGCGATGACGGCCTTGTCGCGCAGGCTTTCCGGCACGTCGCCGGCGACGATGCGCTGAGCCAAGCCCTCCACGATCGCTGTCTTGCCGACGCCGGGCTCACCGATGAGCACCGGGTTGTTCTTGGTGCGCCGCGACAGCACCTGCACGACGCGGCGAATCTCGTTGTCCCGCCCGATAACCGGGTCGAGTTTGCCCTCGCGGGCCCGTTCGGTCAGGTCGGTGGAGTACTTTTCCAACGCCTGGTAGGTCGCCTCCGGCTCCGGGGAGGTAACGCGGGCGCTGCCGCGCACCTTCACGAAGGCTTCACGCAGCGCTTGCGGCGACGCGCCGTGGCCGGTCAGCAGCTTGGCGACGTCGGAGTCACCGGTGGCCAGCCCGACCATCAGGTGCTCGGTGGAGACGTATTCGTCGTCCAGCTCGGTGGCCAGCTGCTGCGCAGTGGTGATCGCGGCCAGCGATTCGCGGGACAGCTGCGGTTGCGAGCTGGCACCAGTGATCTGCGGTAGCCGGTCGAGCAGTCGCTGCGCTTCAGCGCGGACGGTTGCGGGCTCGACGCCGACTGCCTCGAGCAGCGGCGCGGCGATCCCGTCGTTCTGCGTCAGCAGCGCCAACAGCAGATGAGCGGGCCGGATCTCCGGATTGCCGGCAGCTGATGCCGCCTGTAACGCCGAGGTCAGCGCCGCTTGGGTCTTGGTAGTCGGGTTGAACGAGTCCACAACGGCCTCCTTTTGTGGCTAAAAGGGGTTGGTCAAAAATGCTTGTCCCGTTCTTCAACGCCGTCAAGGTTGAGTGTGTTCCGCTCAGGTTTGGTCATCTCGCCCGCAGGATGCTGCCCGAGCCGATGAATGCGCCGGCGCCCCACGTTCGAACGTATGATCGATCAATGGGCGAGCTCTCGTCGATCAGGTACACCGGTCAGCCGGTCCGCAGCCCGTTTCGGGTGGTGCGCCCGCCGATCCCGGTGCTGGTTGACCTGACGGTGCTTTTCCCGCGCGAGCCGCACCGCAGGGGCCGGTATCAGCCCAATGGTCTGCAAATGCACAAAGTCGTCGAGGGGCGGCTCAGCTGCTGGGGCATCTGCGAGCAGGGCGACTGGTGGGGGCTGGTGACCTATCCGGTCGCCTACGGCTCCAAGTCCAAAACCGTCACCCACTGGGTACCGGCCTGGACGATGCGCCGCAAAGGTTAGCCGCCGTGCGGGCTGGACCGTTATCGGCAGCCAAGCCGCCGTTGCCGGTTACATTTCTCGCGTGGCCGCCAGCTGGGGTTCGGCGCTAACCGGGCTCATTTCTCTCGCGCTCGTGATCGCCCTCTCGCCGTTTTCGGTCATCCCGGCGGTACTGGTGCTGCAGACCCCGCGGCCACGGCCCACCAGCCTGGCGCTCCTTGCCGGCTGGCTGGTGGCGCTGGCCGCGTTGACGGCGATTTTCATCGCGGTTTCCGGACTGCTCGGCGGCCTGCACAAGTCGCCGCCGACGTGGGCGTCGTGGCTGCGGATCGGGGTCGGTGCAGCGCTCATCGTGTTCGGCGTTTTTCGGTGGCTGACCCGCCATCGCCACACTCACACCCCGGCATGGATGCGTTCGCTCGCGAGCCTGAATCCTGCTCGGGCAGGAGCGACAGGGGCGGTGCTCGCCGTAGTGCGGCCCGAGGTGCTATTGATCTGCGCGGCAGCGGGCTTGGCGATCGGCAGCGCCGGGCTGGGCGTGACGCGCACCTGGATTTCAGCGGCGATCTTTGTCGCTGTCGCTGCCTCGACAGTCGCAATCCCGGTGCTGGCCTACGCCGGTGCCGGCGACCGCCTTGACGATCCGCTAGCCCGGCTCAGGGACTGGATGGACCGCCACAACGCCGCGCTGCTCGCCGCCATTCTCGTCTTGATCGGATTGCTGGTCTTGTACAAGGGAATTCACGCACTGTAGCGGGCCCGCAGCTGAAAATCGTAAGCTCAGCAGCAGGGGCTTTAGCCGTGCGAATCGCCGGATTTGGCGGCGTGCTTAAAGTCGTCGCTCGTGGGACTGCAGGACCGGGATGCGCTGGGTGTGTTGCATGCCGCCTTCAAGAAGTGGCCCCGTGCGACGATATGATCCGCAGCTTTTACACCCGCTGGTTCGACCTCGACGTCTCGGTGCGTGACCTGTTCCCACCCGATATGCAGGGCCAGCGGGCCGCGTTCGCTCATGCGCTGAACTGGGTGTACGGCGAACTGGTCGCTCAGCGCGCGCAGACGCCGGTGGCGTTTTTAGCACAACTCGGCCGTGACCACCGCAAATACGGTGTCGAACCGGCCCACTACCAGACGTTGCAACAAGCGCTGTATGCGGCGCTGCGCGGTGAGCTGGCCGACTCCTGGACCGATGCCGTCGACGAGGCCGCCCGTCAGTCGCTCAATCTGATTACCGGGGGGGCATCCAACATCTGCGGGCCCCACGGGATCTTGCGGTTGTCCGGCTGCATCTGGACCGCCCCATGCCCTATCACCCCGGCCAGTACGTCAACGTCTCTACCCCGCAGTGCC
Source organism: Mycobacterium sp. (assembly GCA_019246375.1). Classification (GTDB taxonomy): domain Bacteria; phylum Actinomycetota; class Actinomycetes; order Mycobacteriales; family Mycobacteriaceae; genus Mycobacterium. The sequence continues at coordinate 2,688 of JAFAQO010000678.1, forward strand.
CCCGGCGGTGGCGGTATCTGACACCGGCCATCCCGCCGGACGACAGCGGGACGATCGAGTTCCACGTCCGGGCGGTCCCGGGCGGCCTGGTCAGCACTGCCGTTGTCGCCGAGACACGACCTGGCGACCGCTGGCGGTTGTCCAGCCCGCACGGTGGGCTGGAGGTGGACCGCGACGGCGGCGACGTGCTGATGGTGGCCGGCAGCACGGGGCTGGCGCCGCTGCGCTCGATCGTCATGGACCTCGCCCGATGGGGCGAGAACCCGCGCGTGCACCTGTTCTTCGGCGGCCGCTATCCCTGCGAGCTCTATGACCTGCCCATCCTGTGGCATCTCGCGTCGCACAATCCGTGGCTGTCGGTTTCGCCGGTGTCGGAGTACACCAGCGATCCCGCTTGGGCCGCCGACTATCCCGACGTGACGCCGCCACGCGGCCTGCATGTGCGCCAGACCGGTCGGCTGCCCGAGGTGGTCACCAAATACGGCGGTTGGGGTGATCGGCAGATCCTGGTTTGCGGTGGGCCGGAGATGGTGCGCGCCACCAAGGCCGCGCTGATCGCCAAAGGCGCCCCGCCGGAACGTATTCAGCATGACCCGCTCTGCAGCTAGCCCGCATGTCAAAGATAGGCTGGGCGCGTGCACGTCGTCACGCTGCGCGACCCGTCGTCATCGGTGGTGGCGCAGTACGTGCCCGGCGCAGGGATGATCGGGACTTCGCTGACCGATTCCGGAGCCGAGTTGTTCGGTCAGCGGCGCGGCTTGAACGCCTATCTCGAAGCGGGCAAGACGATGGGTCTGCCGTTCTTGTACCCGTGGGCAAACCGGTTGGGCGACCGCAGTTACCAGGTTGATGGAGTCGACATCAGGTTGGAAGCCGACGCCGCGGGTGTCCGGCTCGACCCCAACGGTCTGCCGATACACGGCCTGCTCGCGGGTTACCGCGGCTGGCGGGTGATGACGGAATCGGCGAACGAGCTGACCGCCGAACTGAACTTCGGCGCCGACCAGGCGCTGCTCGCCAGTTTCCCGTTCCCCCACCTGCTGGTGGTGCGGGTGACGCTTGTCGATCGCACATTGACCGTGCGGACCACCGTGTCGGCGATCGGCGACAAAGCCGTGCCGCTGTGCTATGGCTTTCACCCGTATCTGCAATTGCCCGATGTGCCGCGCGCCCAATGGACCATCGAGACACCGCCGTTGCGACACCTGGCTCTTGATGATCAGGGACTGCCCACCGGTGAGACCTCGCAGCAAGCTCCGCTCAGCGAACAATTGGGCGACAAGGCTTTCGACGACGGCTACGACCAGGTGACCGACGGCTCGGTGTTCGCGGTGTCCGGCGGTGACCGCCGTATCGAAGTGCACTTCGAACAGGGTTACCCGGCCACCCAGATTTTCGCGCCGACCGCCGAAGACGTGGTCTGTTTCGAGCCGATGACCGCGCCCACGGATGCGCTGCGTCGCGGCGGCTACCGGTGCGCGCAGCCGGGCGACCCGGCCGTCGCGGTGTTCTCCATCCGCGTCTAGCCCCGCCATCAGCCGTGCACAGCATCCAGAGGGCGTGACTGAGCTGGAGAGCCGAGTCGCCGATGCTTTGCGACTTCGTCACCGCGGAGCGTTGTTCGCCAGCCTGGTGAGTAGCTCCGCCCAATGCGAACGTCGCTTCGGCTCGGAGGTGGATCGGTGTTCGGCCGGTTCCAGGTCGTCACCGTGGGTAGCGGACATACCGGTAACCACAGCGCCGATAGCCGGGTCGACATTGCGCCAATCCGCTGGGCTCAGAAGATTATCGGGTGCTACGGGTGCTGCGCGGCTGCCACACCACCACTGCGGTGCTCTTGGGCACCACGGCGACGTCGCGCCGCTGGTTGGCCCGCAACGTCTCGATCTCGGCGGCCATCTCCTTGAGCCGTGACTGCAGTGCCTCAACCTGGTTGGTCAGCTCGATGATCCTTTTGATGCCAGCGAGATTGACGCCCTCATCCTGGGAGAGCCGCTGCACCTCGCGCAACAGATCGACGTCGTGCTGCGAATAGCGGCGCCCACCACCGGAACTGCGCCGTGGGCTGACCAGCCCGAGCCGGTCGTAGGTGCGCAGCGTCTGCGCGTGCATGCCGGCCAGCTCGGCGGCCACCGAAATCAGAAAGGTCCGGGAGTCGTCTCTTCTAGCCATCAGCGATTACCCGCCCATCCGGCCCTGGGGTCGAAGCCGCTGGATCGCTCGGCGGCGGCGTAGGCCTCGAGCGCCTCCTTGGCGGTGCCCTCCAGATGGGGCGGGACCGCCACCTTCACAGTGACGAGCAAGTCGCCGTTGCCGCCGCTGCGCTTGGGCACGCCACGTCCGCGCACCCGCAGAATACGGCCGTCGGCAGTGCCCTTGGGCACCCGGACGCCCACTTTGCCGTCCAGTGTCGGCACCGAAAGCGTTGTGCCTAAAGCCAACTCGGTGAAGCTGACCGGAACGGTCACGGTCAGGTCATCACCGTCGCGTCCGAACACCTTGTCCGGCCGCACATGTACCGTCACGTACAGGTCACCCGACGGTGCGCCACGTAACCCGGCTTCCCCTTGTCCGGCCAACCGGATCCGTTGCCCGTCTTCGACACCGGGCGGGATCCGCACATTGATCGTGCGAGTCCGGGTCGTCACGCCGGTTCCCTTGCACTGGTCGCACGGGTGCTCGATGACCGACCCGCTGCCCCGGCAATCGGTGCACGGTTCGGAGAAGCCGAACGCTCCCTGGTTGCGGCTAATGACACCAGAGCCGTTACACGTTGGGCACACTTTGGGGCTCGTGCCCGGACGTGCGCCGCTGCCATGGCAATTCGTGCACGGCGCCGGGCTGGTCAGCCGTAGCGGCATGGCCACACCCTTGGTGGCTTCGACGAAATCCAGCTCGGTTTCGGTCTCCAGGTCGTTGCCGCGCCGCGGCCGGCTGGGCCGGGGTGCGGCACTGCGGCCGAACAAGCCGCCGAACAGGTCGCCGATATTGGTGCCGCCGGTCTGACCCGCGGCGTCGAACAGATCACTCAGGTTGAAATCGGCGCCGTCGCCACCCATGCCGAAGCGGCCGCCGCCACCGAAACCGCCATTGAATCGCCGGCCGAATCCGCCGCCGGCGAACAGCCGACGGGTTTCGTCGTACTCCTTGCGCTTGGCCGGATCGGACAGCACGTTGTGCGCCTCCGAAACCGCCTTGAATCGTTCCCCGGCGCCCGGGTTGTCAGGGTTGGCGTCCGGATGCAGGTCCCTGGCCAGTTTGCGGTAGGCGCGCTTGATCTCCTCGGGACTGGCGTCAGGGGAGACGCCCAGCTCCTTATAGAAGTCCTTTTCGACCCATTCGCGTTGGGCCATGTCGCGTCACCCCCTTTCACCTTCCGTCTACGTGCGTTGACCTCGCTAATTCTGCGATGGTTCTGATTGTGCGTTCTGTTCCCCTGTATCGGAGTCGTTATCACGTGCGTCGCTCGACTGGGTCCCGGTAGCCTCGCCGCCTGCTGTGGCGTCGACGGTCAGGGCGCTCTCGTCAATGGTGTCCACCACGCCCACCAGGGCATGGCGCAGCACTTGGTCGCCGAGCCGGTAGCCGTGCCGCAAGACGCTGCCGATCACCGGCTTGGAGCCCTCGGCCCCGTCACCCTCGTGTTGCACGGCTTCGTGCAGCACCGGATCGAAGTCGTCACCTTCGGCACCGAACGCGGCCAGACCAAGCCCGTTCAGCGCGCTGACCAGTTTGTCGGCAACCGACTTCAGCGGACCAGATTCCAGATCACCGTGGCTGCGTGCCCGGTCGAGATCGTCGAGCACGCCCAGCAATTGGCTGATGACGGTGGCCTTGGCACGGTCTGCGGCCGCCTGCTGTTCGCGCAACGCCCGTTTGCGGTAGTTGGCGAAGTCGGCTTGCACTCGCTGAAGATCCGCGGTCAGCTCGGCGACCTTGTCGGCGGTCGCGCGGTCTGCCGACACTGAAACCGCTGCCACTCCCGGCGCCGGCCCGCCAGGGGCCGGCCCGGAAGCGACATGACGCACTGCGCCGGTCTCGGGATCAATCCGCCGCTTATCGGTGACGGTCACCTGTTCGCGTGGGTTGCCTTCGGTCACTTGGCCTCCCGCTCATCGTCGACCACCTCCGCATCGACGACGTCCTCAGCACCGCCGGACGCCCCAGCCCCAGCGCCGTCGGGGCCGCCGGCAGCCTGCGCGGCCTGGGTGGCCTCGTAGATGGCCTGGCCGAGCGCCTGCGACTCCTGGCCCAACTTCTCCATCGCGGACTTGATCGCGCCGATGTCCGATCCACCGAGTGCCGCCTTCGCATCCGCGACAGCGGCGTCCACACTGTTCAGGGTGTCCTGAGGCACCTTCGAGCCGCCCTCGGCTTCCCGCTGCTCCTTGACGAACTTCTCCGTCTGGTAGACGAGCGTCTCGGCCTGGTTGCGGACGTCGGCCTCCTCGCG
>JAFAQO010000689.1 GCA_019246375.1 Mycobacterium sp.
CCCGGGTGAAGCGGAGTCGGCGTTGGTGTGCGCGGCGAACAACGAGCGGCCGGAACGGATCAGGCGGTGCACGAGGGCGCCCTTGGGTGTGCTGGCCGCGACTGTGTCCACCCCTCGTAACAGCAACGGGTGATGAGCCAGCAGCAGGCCACCGTCGGGAACCTCGTCGACGACCGCCGGGGTTGCGTCGATCGCGATCGTCACCGAATCCAGCGCATCATCCGGATCGCCGCAGACCAGCCCCACCGAATCCCACGCTTGGGCAAGTCGCGGCGGGTAAGCTTCGTCGAGTACGGCGATCACATCGGCCAGCCGAACACTCATCGCGCCGCCCCGCTCAGCGCGACTTCGGCGATCGCCTCGACCAGCAGCGGCCACTCCGAACGCACCGCCGCCCGCAGATACCTCTCGTCCAAGCCGACGAACGTGTCACACCGCCGAAGGGCAATCCCCTTGGCGTGTAGATCCTTTCGTATCAGGTCGGCATCCGGCGTGCTGAACAACACGAACGGCGCTCGTCCATCGACGACGTCGACACCCACCGATCGCAGCCCGGCCGCCATCTCGGCCCGCAGCGCCATCAACCGCTGGGCACCGCTGGCGGCCTCGGCCACGGCCTCGGCCGAGCAGCACGCCGCGATGGCCGTCAGCTGCAGGGTCCCCACCGGCCAATGCGCACGCCGCGCGGTCAGCCGGGCCAACACATGCGGCGGGCCAAGCGCGTAGCCCACCCGTAGCCCGGCCAGCGACCACGTCTTGGTCAAGCTGCGCAGCACCAGCACATCGGGCAGCCGATCGCCGGCCAGCGACTCGGGCTCGGCAGGAACCGAATCGGCGAACGCCTCGTCGACCACCAGGATCCGGCCGGGCCGGCGAAGCGCGAGGATGTGCTCCCGGCAGTGCAGCACCGACGTCGGGTTGGTCGGATTGCCGATCACGACGAGGTCGGCGTCGTCGGGCACTTCCGCGGCCGCCAGGCCGAACGGCGGCCGCAGCACAACGTGGTGAACCGGTATCCCGGCCGCGGTCAGCACCGCCTCCGGTTCGGTGAATGACGGCGCGATCACCGCAACCTGTGCCGGGCGCAGGTTGCTCAACAACGCGAAACCTTCCGCTGCTCCCGCCAGCAGTACCACCTCATCGCAGCTGCGGCCGTGCCGGGCAGCGACCGCATCCCGGGCGGCGGCCTCGTCGTCACCGCTGGGATAGTGAGCCAGATCCGGCAGCCGGGCGGCGAGCCGTTGCGTCAACCAGGCCGGCGGTTGGTCGTGTCGGACGTTGACGGCGAAATCCAGCATGCCCGGCGCGGCGGCCTGATCGCCGTGGTAGCGCGCCGCGGCCAGCCGGCTGGGGTCCAGACTCACCACAGGGTCAAACAGTAGTCGGCCGGTGGCCGCCCGCGTTTCGTCAACGAGATAAGAAAGCGGTGCGTGCATCAAGGACAATGAGGGCGTGACACACACCGTCTCGCCGGCCGGGCCTATTGCGCCGGCTCCTCAGCCCGCCGCTCCGCGGCGCCCATCGTCGCCGGACGAGCCCGATGGGCCAGCCCCTGCTCGCGCCGCTGCACGGCGCCCATCGTCGCCGGACGGGCCTAATGCGCCGGCTCCTCAGCCCGCCGCTCCACGGCGCCCATCGTCGCCGGACGGTCCCCAGCTGGTGATCTTCGACCTCGACGGCACCATCACCGCTTCCGCAGACGGGATCGTGTCCAGCTTTTGCCACGCGCTCGGCGAGATCGGGGCGGCCGTTCCCGACGGAGACCTGGCGCCCCGGCTCGTCGGTCCGCCGATGCACCACACACTGGCCGCGATGGGACTGGGCGAATACACCGAGGACGCGATAGCGGCCTACCGCGCCGACTACAGCAACCGCGGCTGGGCGATGAACCGCCTTTTCGACGGCATTGTGCCGCTGCTGGCCGATCTGCGGGCCGCTGGTATCCGGCTGGCGGTGGCCACCTCGAAGGCTGAGCCGACCGCTCGACGCATCATCGCCCATTTCGGGTTGGACGAGCATTTCGAGGTCGTCGCCGGAGCCAGCATCGACGGGTCGCGCAGCACCAAGACCGAGGTGCTGGCTCACGCGCTGGCACAGCTGCAACCGCTGCCGGAGCGCATCTTGATGGTGGGCGACCGCCGCCATGACGTCGAAGGCGCGGCCGCGCACGGCATCAACACGGTGGTCGTCGGCTGGGGCTACGGACAGGCTGACTTCGCCGATGCCGCTGTGCCGGCCGCGACCGCGCATGTCGCGACGGTCGCCGAACTGCGGAGGGCGTTGGGTGTCTGAGACTCAGGCCGGTCAATCTGACACGCGGCTGCACGTCACCTTCGTTTGCACCGGCAACATCTGCCGGTCGCCGATGGCCGAGAAAATGTTCGCCCACCAGATCAGCCAGCGCGGTTTGGACGATGCGGTGCGAGTGACCAGTGCGGGCACTGGCAGCTGGCACGTCGGCAAGTGCGCCGACGAACGCGCCTCGCGGGTGCTGCGCGCCCACGGGTACCCGACCGACCATTGCGTCGCGCAGCTTGACGTCGACCACCTGACGGCCGACCTGGTGGTGGCGCTGGGCCGCAACCATATGGGCTGGCTTCGCCAATGTGGCGTCGACCCCGCCCGGATACGGTTGCTGCGATCCTTCGACCCACGCTCGGGCGCATATGCCCTCGACGTCGCGGATCCCTACTACGGCGACCACGACGACTTCGAGGAGATTTTCGCCATCATCGAAGCGGCCCTGCCCGGGCTACACGACTGGGTCGACGCGCGGCTCGCCGAAAACGGGCGGCGCTGATGAGGCCGTGGCCCTTTCTGCTGCGGCCGGGTTGGCTGGCCCTGGCCGTGGTGGTGATCGCGTTCACGTACTTGTGTTTCATGGTGTTGGCGCCATGGCAGCTGGGCAAGAACACCCGGACGTCACGGGAGAACAGCCAGATCGAGTATTCCCTGACCGCACCGCCGGTTCCGCTGAATACCCTTTTGCCGCAGCAGGGTTCGTCGGCAACCAGTGCGCAGTGGCGCCGGGTGACGGCCACCGGGCATTACCTGCCGAATGTGCGGGTGCTGGCCCGGCTGCGGGTGGTCGGCGGCGAGCCGGCGTTCGAGGTGCTGGCACCCTTCGTCGCCGACGGCGGGCCGACCGTGCTGGTCGACCGCGGCTACGTGCGGCCCGCAGAGGGCTCGCGGGTGCCACCGATACCCCCGCCGCCGAGCCAGACCGTGACTATCACCGCACGGCTCCGTGACTCCGAGCCGCCTGCGAAGGGTAAAGACACGTTTTCGAAAGATGGCTATCTACAGGTCTATTCGATCAACACCGCTCAGGTAGCAACAGTGACTTCGGTACCGCTGGCCGGGTCCTACCTGCAGCTGGTCGACGATCCACCCGGTGGACTAGGCGTGATCGGCGTGCCGCACCTGGACGCCGGGCCGTTCTTGTCCTACGGCATCCAGTGGATCACGTTCGGCATCGCCGCTCCGATCTTGCTGGGCTATTTCGTGTTCGCCGAGATCCGCGCCCGCCGCGCCGAAAAGGCTCCGGCCCCGTCGACTCGAAGCACCACGCCGATAACCGTCGAGGAAAAGCTCACCGACCGCTACGGGCGACGGCGCTAACCAACGCGAACAACGCCACTGCCACCGCGGCGGCGGCCTGTACCACCCGCGACAACAGCACCGCGCGGCGAAAGTCGACCACCGTCGGTTGCGGCCCGCCGCCAAGGGTGGGCCGGATCTGCAGGTCGTAGTGGTACTGCGTAGGGCCGCCCAGCCGCACCCCAAGCGCACCGGCGAAAGCCGCTTCGAGGACACCCGCGTTGGGGCTGGGATGACGTGCCGCGTCACGGCGCCAGACCCGCACCCCGCCTGACGGGCTGCCACCGACGAGGGGGGCGCACACCACCACGAGCGCCGCGGTCACCCGCGCGGCGACATAATTAGC
>JAFAQO010000107.1 GCA_019246375.1 Mycobacterium sp.
TGCGGTCGTTGTCGCTACGGGAAGTGTTGCGCACCAACGCCGTCGATACCCGCCCGGAGCCGCCTGACCCGGACGGCCTGGTGGCCGCCGATCCGGCTGACCCGACGATGAGCAGGCGCGGCGCCTTGGCGCTGGTCGGCTCGGGCGTCGTGCTGATGGCCCTGCTCACGGCCGGCCAGGCCGTCGGCGGCATCACCCGCGGCGCCGCTCTGCTATTGCCGCGTGGCCGTAGCCGTGCTGCGGGCGACTTTCAGGTCAACAAGACTGCTGTCGCAGCCAGGATCGACCCTGGGCGAACTGGTGCCATGTGGCGTCTCACCCTGAGCGGCGGCCCCTCTGAAGTGGTGTTGGACCGCGCCGTGCTGGCGGGTATGCCGCAACACAGCGCGCGGTTACCGATCGCATGCGTCGAAGGGTGGTCGACCACCCAGACCTGGAGCGGGGTACGACTGGCCGACTTGGCCCGGCTCGCCGGGGTTCCGGCGCCGCGCTCAGCGCGAGTGGCATCGCTGCAGCGCGGCGGCGCATTCGGCCAGGCGACATTGCAGTCCAACCAAATCAGTCATCCAGACGCCTTGCTCGCGCTGCGTGTCAATGGCGCGGATTTGTCGCTCGACCACGGTTATCCGGCGCGGGTCATCGTTCCCGCGCTGCCCGGCGTGCACAACACCAAATGGGTGGCCTCAATCGACTTCGAGGCGGCCTGAGGTGCCGGCGCGTTGGGGGACCATTATTCGGGCAAGCTATGGCTCGCGTCCGTGGCATCTCTTGACGATGACGGCCGGCTTTGCCCTGGCCGGCTATGTAGTGGCCACCATGAAGCCAACAACGCTGTTGAGCGCCCACACCTGGTGGCAGTCCATCGCACTCTGGTTCGCCGCTGCGATCGTCGCGCATGACCTGGTTCTGTTTCCGATCTACGCGCTGGCCGACCGCATCTTGTGGACCCGCGGCGCCCGACCGCGGCTTAAGTCACACCCCCTCATCTCGGTGCGCAACCATGTCCGCATACCGGCCCTTGGCTCCGCACTGACGCTCCTCGTTTTCCTGCCGGGCATCATCGAGCAGGGTGCCCCGACCTACCTGGCCGCGACCGGACAGACGCAGGAACCGTTTTTGGGCCGGTGGCTGCTGCTCACCGCCGCGATGTTCGGGGCCAGCGCCGTCGCTTACGCCGCACGGCTCGCCCTTGCGCGGCGGCGATCCACCAGTCCCGATGACGGGCCTGGCGTTGGCCGCAACTGTGCGATTATCGCTCCGGCAGAGCGCCGGTATCCCGGCGGCGACGCCAAATAAATGCCTGCTCCGGGCGTTCACCGGCGCAAATGTTGCCGGGTAGCACAACTTATGCGCGATTACCGTTTGCAGCCCATTGCGCGGGGTACAGTCCCCGCATGACGGTTCGACCGGCGACCCGCTATCCCGGACCGACCGTGGCAACTCGCGTCAGATGGTTGCTACGGGCCCGTCCCGCGGACTACATGCTGGCGTTAAGCGTTGCGTCTGCTTCGCTGCCTGTGGTGGGCAAGCACCTGGAACCGCTCGGTGGCGTGACCGCTATGGGTGTCTGGGGCTGCCGAATTCTGCCGGAATTCGCCTCTACCACGGCAAAGACGTGGTTCACGCCAGGGATCTCCGAGGTCCGTCGGTGTGACCGCGACAAGACGCAAGCGGTCTCCGAGGCCGCGCTGCGCGGCATCGTGCCGAGCAAGGATCTGGAAATCGACTGGCCTGCGCCGGACCGGAAGCCACCGGTGTGGCGGGCGCTGTCCCACCGCCGCTACCTGCATCGCAGTTCGGTTCGATACGGCGACCACCCCGCCCAACTGCTGGACGTGTGGCGCCGCAAAGATCTGGTCGGTCCGGCACCGGTAATGATCTTCGTGCCGGGCGGCGCGTGGGTGCACGGCAGCCGCACTCTGCAGGGCTACGCGCTGATGTCCCACTTGGCTGAGCAGGGGTGGGTGTGCCTGTCGATCGAATACCGCGTTGCGCCGCATCACCGCTGGCCGTCGCACATCATCGACGTCAAGACCGCCATTGCGTGGGCGCGGGCAAACGTCGACAAATTCGGCGGTGACCGCAACTTCGTTGCGGTGGCCGGTTGCTCGGCCGGTGGGCACCTGGCCGCGCTGGCCGGACTGACCGGCAATGATCCCGAGTTGCAGGTCGACCTGGACGAAACCTCCAACACCGCCGTCGATGCGGTCGTCGGAATCTACGGCCGCTATGACTGGGAGGACCGCTCCACCGCCGAGCGCGTCCGCTTCGTCAACTTCTTGGAGCGGGTAGTCGTCAAGCACACGATCGCGCGTCACCCCGACGTCTTCCGCAAGGCTTCGCCGATCGCCCGAGTGCATCCAAAAGCCCCGCCATTCCTAGTGATTCACGGCAGCAAAGACACGGTCATCCCGGTCGAGCAGGCGCGCAGCTTCGTCGAGCGGCTACGAGCGGTCTCCAACTCGGTGGTCAGCTATATGGAGCTCCCCGGCGCCGGGCATGGCTTCGACCTGACCGACGGCGCCCGCACCGGCGCGATGGCCACGGCAGTCAGGTTGTTCCTCAACCAGGTACACCGCAGCCGGTCATCGATCGGGACCAAACAGGTTATTTGATCGAACGCCGATTGTATGGTCCCTCCATAGGGAGGTAGCGGCGGTGAAAAGGCTCAGCGGTTGGGATGCGTTTCTGCTCTACAGCGAGACGCCCAATGTGCACATGCATACCCTCAAGGTGGCCGTGATCGAGCTGGACCCGGACCGGCGCGACTTTGATATCGCCGCGTTTCGCCGCGTTATACACAGCCGGCTGCACAAGCTCGAGCCGTTCCGCTACCAGCTCGTCACCATTCCCTTCAAACTCCACCATCCGATGTGGCGGGAAAATTGCGAAGTCGACCTGAGCTACCACATTCGGCCGTGGCGGCTGTCAGCGCCCGGCGGGCGACGCGAACTCGACGAGGCGATTGGTGAGATCGCCAGCACTCCGCTGGACCGCAGCCGTCCGTTGTGGGAGATGTACTTCGTCGAGGGTCTGGCCAATGGCCGGATCGCCGTCGTTGGCAAGATTCACCACGCGCTTGCCGATGGGATCGCCTCAGCCAACCTGATGGCGCGCGGTATGGATCTCCAGCCGGGCCCGCAGCTGGACCGCGATTCGTACCGGACGGACCCGCCGCCCACCAAGGGACAGCTGGTTCGTTCAGCTTTCCGCGACCACCTGCGCTACCTCGGCCGGGTGCCCTCGACGCTGAAGTACACCGCGGAGGGTGTCGGCCGAGTGCGACGCAGCACCCGCAAGCTTTCCCCCGAGTTGACCCGGCCGTTCACACCGCCGCCGACCTTCATCAATCACATGATCACCCCAGAGCGTCGGTTCGCCACCGCAACACTCGCATTGTCGGATGTCAAGGAGACGAGTAAGCGGCTCGGGGTGACGATCAACGATATGGTGCTGGCGGTTTCAGCGGGCGCGCTCCGAAATCTGTTGTTGCGCTATGACGGTCACGCCGACCATCCGTTGTTATCGTCCGTGCCCATAAGTTTCGACTTCTCACCGGACCGCATCTCGGGTAACCGGTTCACCGGCGTCCTGGTGGCGCTGCCCACCCATGTGGACAGCCCGCTGGAGCGGGTGACCCAGACTCGAGAGGCAGCAGAAAAGGCCAAGGAAAGCCACAATCTCATTGGGCCGGAACTGGTCAGCCGGTGGTCGAATTACATGCCGCCGGCAGGCGCCGAGTCGCTGTTTCGCTGGTTGTCGACGCGCGAGGGGCAGAATAAGGTGCTGAACCTGACCGTATCCAACGTGCCCGGGCCCCGCGAACGCGGTCGCGTCGGTGGCGCGCTGGTCACCGAAATCTACTCGGTAGGACCGTTGACAGCCGGGAGCGGCTTGAACATCACGGTGTGGAGCTATGTCGACCAGCTCAACATCTCGGTGCTGGCCGACGGCGCCACTCTCGATGACCCTCACGAAGTGACCGACGCCATGATCGACGACTTCATCGAAATCCGACGCGCCGCAGGGCTTTCCGACAAGCTGGCGGTCGTCGAAACCGCGATGGCCTAGGTCTAGGCACGTGACAGGGGGGCTGCCGGCTAATTCTGATTGCCGGATTCTTTTTCGGCGCCGAGGTGAGCAAGCAGTTCATTTCGAACGATTTTCCCCGTGCTGCTGCGGGGCAGCTCGTCGAGCACGACGATCTCGCGAGGCACCTTGTAATTGGCCAGATTCTCCCGCACATGCTGCTTGAGAGCGTCCGGAGTGGTATTGGCAGCGTCACCGGCACTGGCCAGCACGACGAATGCGGCAAGCCGCTGCCCGTAGTGTTCGTCGTCGACCCCGATCACGGTAGCCTCGGCGACAGCCTCGTGGGCGGCCAGTGTCTTCTCTACTTCGATGGGGTAGACGTTTTCGCCGCCGGAGACGATCATCTCGTCGTCGCGCCCGACCACGAAGAGCCGCCCCGCCTCGTCCAGGCGGCCGATGTCGCCGGACACCATGAAGTCCTCGTGGAAGTCCTTGGTGGAGCCGGAGGTGTAACCGTCGAACTGGCTGGAGTTGCGCACGAAGATCTGACCGACCTCGCCAGTCGGCAGCGGGCGAAACTCGTCGTCGAGGATGCGGATCTCGGTGCCAATGGTTGGCTTGCCCGCGGTGTCCGGCGCCGCCCGCAGGTCTTCCGGCGTCGCCGTGGCGATCATGCCCGCCTCGGTGGCGTTGTAGTTGTTGTAGATCACGTCGCCGAACTCGTCCATGAACCGGGTGACGACATCAGGGCGCATCCGTGAACCTGACGCGGTGGCGAACCGCAGTGAGCGACCGCTGTACTTGCGCCGCACCTCATCAGGCAGCTCCATGATCCGGTCGAACATCACCGGTACCACGCACAATCCAGTGGCCTGGTAGCGGTCGATGAGCTCGAGGGTCGCTTCCGGGTCGAACTTGCGCCGGGTTACCACGGTGCAACCCAGCGATGCGGCGAACACCAGCTGCGAGAACCCCCAGGCATGAAACATCGGCGCTACCACCACGATGGTCTCCTCGGCGCGCCAAGGAACTCGCTCCAGCATTGCCTGGAGTTCGCCGGGTCCACCACCGGAACGTGCTGCGCCCTTGGGCGTTCCGGTGGTTCCTGAGGTCAGTAGGATCAGTTTGCCCTTGCGGTCAGTCGCGGCGGGCCGCTCGCCGGTGTGGGCGGCGATCAGCTTTTCGACGGTGCGGTCATGGCTATCGGGATGCTCAGTCCAGGCGACAATTCGAGCGGTGTCGGGCGTGTCCGCCACGGCCCGGTCGACCGAGTCGGTGAACTCCTCGTCGTAGATGATTGCGTCGACGCCCTCACGATGGACCACCTCGGCCAGCGCCGGCCCGGCGAAGGAGGTGTTGAGTAGCAGCACGTCGGCGCCAATCCTGTTGGCTGCCACCAACGCCTCGATGAAACCGCGATGGTTGCGGCAGATGATGCCGACGACGCCGGGTGTGCCGGCGGGCAAGGATTGCAATGCCGCCGCCAAGGCATCAGCCCGCTGGTCGACCTGACGGTAGGTGAGGACGCCTAGCTCGTCGATCACCGCCGGCCGGTTCGGACAGCGTTGCGCCGACATCGCGAAACCGCTTGTCATCGAGAGGCGTTCGCGGCGTGCGGCCGCCGCGATCCGCAAATATTTGTCGGGCCGCAGCGGTGCGATGATTCTGGCCCGGGCCATGGTGGTCAGCAGACCCCCGACCTCTGTTAAACGAGCCAGCGCGGCCGGGC
>JAFAQO010000117.1 GCA_019246375.1 Mycobacterium sp.
GGGGAAGGTATCGATGTCACCCAGGCCACATTGTCGCGGGACCTGGAAGAACTGGGCGCGGTGAAGCTCCGCGGTGCCGACGGCGGCGTCGGCGTGTACGTGGTTCCCGAGGATGGCAGTCCGGTGCGCGGGGTTTCCGGCGGCACCGGGCGGCTCTCGCGGCTATTGGGTGAACTGCTGGTGTCCACCGACGCCACCGGGAACCTGGCGGTACTGCGCACCCCACCGGGTGCCGCCGACTACCTGGCCAGCGCGATCGATCGCGCGGCGTTACCCTACGTGGTCGGCACTATTGCCGGAGACGACACCATTTTCGTGGCAGCCCGCGAGCCGATGACCGGCGCCGAGCTGGCGATCGCCATCGAAAGCCTCAAGTAGCGTAAGGAGATTGGTTCATGTCCGAGCGGGTCATCCTGGCGTATTCCGGCGGCCTGGATACGTCCGTGGCGATCAGCTGGATCGCCAAGGAGACCGGCCGGGAGGTCGTCGCCGTCGCGATCGATCTGGGCCAGGGCGGCGAGGACATGGAGGTGGTGCGGCAGCGAGCGCTGGACTGCGGCGCGGTCGAAGCGGTCGTCGTCGACGCGCGCGACGAGTTCGCCGAGGGCTACTGCCTGCCGACGATTGTGAACAACGGTCTTTACATGGACCGGTATCCGCTGGTGTCGGCGATCAGCCGGCCGCTCATCGTCAAGCATCTCGTCGCTGCAGCACGCGAGCACGGCGGCGGCATCGTCGCCCATGGCTGCACCGGCAAGGGCAACGATCAAGTCCGGTTCGAGGTCGGATTTGCCTCGTTGGCACCGGATCTGGAAGTGCTGGCGCCGGTGCGCGACTACGCGTGGACGCGCGAGAAGGCCATCGCGTTCGCCGAGGAAAACGCCATCCCGATCAACGTCACGAAGCGCTCACCGTTTTCCATCGACCAGAACGTGTGGGGCCGGGCGGTGGAAACCGGTTTCCTGGAACACCTGTGGAATGCGCCGACTAAAGACGTGTACGCCTACACCGAAGACCCGAACGTGAACTGGAATACCCCCGACGAGGTCATCGTCGGGTTCGAGCGCGGTGTGCCGGCGTCGATCGACGGCAGGCCGGTGTCGGTGCTGCAGGCGATCGAAGAACTCAACCAACGCGCCGGTGCGCAGGGTGTCGGGCGGCTTGATGTCGTCGAGGACCGGCTGGTGGGTATCAAGAGTCGCGAGATCTACGAGGCGCCGGGGGCGATGGTGCTGATCACCGCCCACACTGAACTCGAACACGTCACGCTAGAGCGTGAGCTGGGGCGGTTCAAACGCCAGACCGACCAGCGCTGGGCCGAGCTGGTGTACGACGGATTGTGGTATTCGCCGCTCAAGATCGCTCTGGAGAGCTTCGTGGGCAAGACTCAGGAGCACGTGTCCGGCGAAATCCGAATGGTCTTGCACGGCGGTAACATTGCCGTCAACGGCCGGCGCAGTGCGGAGTCGCTGTACGACTTCAATCTGGCCACCTACGACGAGGGCGACAGCTTCGACCAGTCCACTGCGAAGGGCTTCGTCTACGTGCACGGTTTGTCGTCGAAACTCGCCGCGCGGCGGGACCTGCGGTGACAGTTTTCGGCCGAAGAACATGAGCACGAACCATGGTTCGCTGTGGGGCGGGCGATTTTCCGACCGTCCCGCTGATGCGCTGGCCGCGCTGAGCAAATCCACCCACTTCGACTGGGTATTGGCGCCGTTCGACATCGCCGCGTCGCGCGCGCATACCCGGGTGTTGTTCCGGGCAGGACTGCTCAGCGCCGGGCAGCGTGACCGGGTGCTGTCGGGACTGGACAGCCTTGCCGAGGGCGTGGCCGACGGCAGTTTCGGCCCGCAGGTCACCGATGAGGATGTGCACTCGGCGCTCGAACGTGGCTTGATCGAGCGGGTCGGCCCCGAGCTGGGTGGCCGGTTGCGGGCAGGGCGATCCCGAAACGACCAGATCGCCACGCTCTTTCGGATGTGGCTGCGCGACGCCGTGCGGCGAGTCGCCGCCGGTGTGCTCGACGTCGTCGGCGCGCTGAGCAGCCAGGCGGCCGCCCACCCGACCGCAGTCATGCCGGGCAAGACCCACCTGCAGTCCGCGCAGCCGATCTTGCTGGCGCACCATCTGCTCGCACACGCCCATCCGTTGCTGCGCGACGTTGACCGGATCATCGACTTCGACCAGCGCACAGCGGTATCACCGTACGGCTCGGGCGCGCTGGCCGGCTCGTCGCTGGCGCTCGATCCGGACGCGATCGCGCACGAGCTGGGTTTCTCGGGCGCCGCGGACAATTCGATCGATGCGACCGCCGCGCGCGATTTCGCCGCGGAGGCGGCGTTCGTGTTCGCGATGATCGCGGTGGACCTGTCGCGGCTTGCCGAGGACATCATCATCTGGAGCTCTACCGAATTCGGCTATGTCATGTTGAACGACTCCTGGTCGACCGGCAGCTCGATCATGCCGCAGAAGAAGAATCCTGACATCGCCGAACTGGCGCGCGGCAAGTCCGGCCGGTTGATCGGCAACCTTGCCGGCCTGTTGGCGACGTTGAAAGCCCAACCGCTGGCCTATAACCGGGACCTGCAGGAGGATAAGGAGCCGGTGTTCGACTCGGTGGCGCAGCTGGAGCTGCTTCTGCCGGCGATGACTGGGCTGGTGAGTACCTTGGCCTTTGATGTCGAACGGATGGCCGCCCTGGCTCCGGCCGGCTACACGCTGGCCACTGATATCGCTGAATGGCTTGTCCGGCAGGGTGTTCCGTTCCGTGCCGCGCATGAGGCAGCCGGCGCGGCCGTCCGAGCCGCAGAGCAGCGCGGTGTCGGGCTCGACGAGTTGACCGACGATGAGCTGGCTGCCATCAGCACCGAATTGACTCCGCAGGTTCGTGCAGTGCTGACGATCGAGGGCTCGGTGTCTTCGCGGGGTTCCCGTGGCGGCACCGCGCCGATTCAGGTGGCCAAACAGTTGGACATGGTTCGTGATACGACCGAGCGGCTGCGCCGGCAGCTGCGCAGTCGCAGCCTGGGCCAGCCCGGATAGTCGCTGGACCCTCGCTTACTGCGCGATGCGGAGACGTCGTGCTGTGCCACCGCTAGCACCGACGTTCCTGGATGTCCACCAGCAGAGCACGCGCAGCCTCGGTCAATGGATGCTCCTCGCCCAGCAGGGTGCTGCAGTCGGTGATCAGCGGTTCCGTCCGTGCTCGGGCGCTTTCGAACTGGTGACCGCGGCACAGCGTTTGGGCGAGCTTGTAGCGGCGGCCCAGGCACGCCTGAGACGCTGCACCGAACTCCCGAACAGCTTCACCCACCAGCTTTTTTGCTTCTACTACAGCAGCCATCAAGTCCGCCATCTCAGAACGGACCTCGGCGGCACTTTCGGC
>JAFAQO010000121.1 GCA_019246375.1 Mycobacterium sp.
GAGCGCATGCTGGCACGCAGCGCCCGCCAGACATCGGTAAGCGCCGCCGTCGGGCCGGAATAGGGTAGGTCGCCAAGACCGAAGTCGCGCACGCTGGCCAATGGACCGTCTATACAACGCAGCACATCGGCGATGCTGATCTCGGTGCCGGGCCTCGCCAGTTCATATCCTCCGTCGCGTCCGCGGTGGCTTCGGACCAAGCGGTCGGTGCGCAGGTCAGACAGAATGTCGACGAGAAACTGCGGCGGTATGCCCTGAGCCGCGGCCAGTTCGTCGGTCTTGACCAGCGCGCCGCTGTCGGCCGTGGCGAGCTGGATCATCGCCCGCACCGCGTACTCCGCCTTGGCCGACATGCGCATGCTCAGAATTCTTCCACTTACGCGTTGGATCGCCCGCTGTCAGTTGACCACGGCCAGCACCGCATCGGCGTACTGCGGCCGGCACACCAGCAAGTCCGGCAGCAGGGGGTCGGGCTGGTTGTACTGCAGCGGCGACCCGTCGATACGTGATGTGTGCAGGCCGGCTGCACGGGCGACCGCAACCGGGGCCGCGGAATCCCATTCATGCTGTCCCCCGGCGTGGATGTAGACATCGGCCGACCCCAGAATGACCGCGGCGACCTTCGCTCCCGCCGATCCCATCTCCACCAACGTGCCATCGAGATGTTCGCGGACGTCCAGCGCGACCGCGGGCGGGCGGGTGCGCGACACCACGATGCGCGGCGGCCCTGGATGAGGCTCTGGCGGCGCGACGTTCGGAGTGGCCAGCGTCAGACCTTGCGCAGGGAGGGCGACCGCCCCAGCGACGAGCCCGCCGGCTTCCCACAACGCGACATGCACGGCCCAGTCCGAACGGTCGAGTTCGGAGAATTCCCGGGTGCCGTCCAACGGATCGACGATCCACACCCGATCGGCTTTCAACCGTTGAGGTTTGTCGGCGCCTTCCTCGGAAAGCACCACGTCGGCCGGACGAGCCTGTGCCAGTTCCGCCATGAGATATTCGTGGGAACGCTTGTCACCCGCGGCCTTTCGTTCGGCCGCGGTCGCGTCGGCCAACTCTTGGCGCACAGCAAGCAACAGTTCCCCGGCCTGAGTGGCTAACCGGGCAGCCACCTGGTGATCACTCATTCGCGCGAGTCAAGCAGGTCGATGACCTGCTGGGCCAGTTCGTCGGGGCTGCGGTCCGGGGTGAGCCGCAGGTCCGGATTCTTAGGCCGCTGGTAGGGACTGTCGATGCCGGTGAAGTGGGTGATTTCACCGGCACGCGCTTTGGCATAGAGTCCCTTGCAATCCCGCTTCTCGCAGTCCTCGAGCGGCGTGTCGCAGAACACCTCGACGAAGTCGATCCCGGCGTCGGCATGCACCCAACAGGCCATCTCACGGTGCTCGGCAAGCGAGCAGATCGCCGGTACCAGCACTGTGTGGCCGCAATCGGCGAGCAGGGTCGCCACATGCGCCAGCCGGCGCAGGTTCTCGGCACGGTCGGCCATGCTGAACCCCAAATCGGCGTTCAAACCGTGCCGCAAGTTGTCGCCGTCCAAAACGTAGGCGCCCACGCCCTTTTCGAGCAGCTTTCGCTCGACGAGCATGGCCACCGACGACTTCCCCGAACCTGACAAACCGGTGAACCACGCTGTGCGGCCTCGGGTCAGCCGGTCTGCCGAGTTGACCAGCGATTTGTGCGGCACCGTGTTCGGGCTTGATTTTTGGGACGAGACGTCACGCACCACCATGCCCGCAGCCACGGTTCCGTTGGTGTCGGGGTCGATGAGGATGAACGATCCGGTGCTGGCATTGCGGGTGTAACCGTCGAGCAGCAGCGGTACCTGGGTCCGCAGCGAGATGCGGCCAAGCTCGTTGAGTTTCAACGCTGTTGCGGTCTTGTCGCGGTGCAGCGTGTTGACGTCTAGCCGGTAATCCAACGCGGTGACCCGTGCGTGGGTGGTGCGAGTGGTCTGCTTGATGATGTAGTGGCGACCGGGCTCCAGCGCCGATGTATCCGCCATCCAGCACACGGTCGCGTCGAAATCGCGTGTGACTCTGGGTTGGTTGGTGGGCCGGGCGATCATGTCGCCACGCGAGATGTCGATGTCGTCGGCCAGTGTCACCGAGACGGCCATCGGCGGAAAAGCTTCGGGCACCGGGCCGTTCGGTCCCTCGATCCCGACGATTCGGGTGGCCTTGCCGCTCGGCAGCACGACCACCTCGTCGCCCGGACGCATCACACCGCTGGCCACGCTGCCGGCGTAGCTGCGGTGATCTTGATGCTCGCGGGTCTGCGGCCTGATGACATACTGGACCGGGAACCGGACATCGACCATGTTGCGGTCACCGGCGATGTAAACCTCTTCGAGGTGCGACAGTAGCGCCGGCCCGTCGTACCACGGGGTGCGGTCCGACTTGGTGACCACGTTGTCGCCATGCAGCGCCGACATCGGGATGGTGAGCACGTCGTGCACGTCAAGGCGCGTGGCGAAGGCGTGGAAATCGTCCCGAATCGCATCGAAAGTGGCGCTGTCCCAGTCGATCAGATCCATTTTGTTGACCGCGAGCACAATGTGCTCGATGCCCAGCAGCGATGCCAGGAAGGTGTGCCGACGGGATTGCTCCACCAGCCCGTGGCGGGCGTCGACGAGCACGATGGCCAGCTGGGCGGTGGATGCCCCGGTAACCATGTTGCGGGTGTATTGGACGTGGCCCGGGGTGTCGGCGATGATGAATTTCCGCTTAGGAGTGGCGAAGTAGCGATATGCGACGTCGATCGTTATGCCCTGTTCGCGTTCGGCCCGAAGACCGTCGGTGACCAGGGCCAGGTCGGTGTAGTCGTGGCCGCGCTCCTTCGATGTGCGCTCCACTGACGCCCACTGGTCTTCCATCAGGGCCTTGGAGTCATATAGCAACCGCCCGATCAGCGTGGACTTGCCGTCGTCGACGGAGCCGGCCGTTGCGATGCGAAGCAGCGTGGTTGATGCAGCCATCAGAAGTACCCCTGCCGTTTGCGGTCTTCCATGCCGGCCTCGGAGATCCGGTCGTCTGCTCTGGTGGCGCCACGCTCGGTCAGCCGTGACACCGCGGTCTCGGTGATGACCTCTGCGGCGGTGGCCGCGGTCGACTCCACGCAGCCGGTGCAGGTCACGTCGCCGACCGTGCGGAATCGCACCATCGCCTCGAACACCTTCTCGTCGGCACGGGGCTGCATGTGCCGGTGTACCGCCAGCAGCATCCCGTCGCGCTCGAACACCTTCCGTCGGTGGGCGTAGTAGATCGAGGGCAGCGTGATCTTCTCGGCGGCGATGTAGGACCAGACGTCGAATTCGGTCCAGTTGGACAGCGGGAACACCCGGATGTGCTCGCCCTTGTGGTGGCGCCCGTTGTAGAGGTTCCACAGCTCAGGCCGCTGAGCCTTCGGATCCCACTGGCCGAACTCGTCGCGGAAGCTGAACACCCGCTCCTTGGCGCGCGCCTTCTCCTCATCGCGCCGCGCACCGCCGAATACCGCGTCGAACTTGTTTTCGCGGATCGCGCGGAGCAGCGTCACCGTCTGAATCGGGTTACGTGACGGGATCGTCTCGACGACCCGGCCGGCGTCGATGTCGTCCTGCACCGACGCCACGATCAACCGCACCCCGGTCTCGGCGACCAGCTGATCGCGGGTGGCGATGACTTCGTCGAAGTTGTGGCCGGTGTCGACGTGCATCACCGGGAACGGCAACCGGCCAGGGCGGAACGCCTTGAGCGCCAGATGCAGCATGACGATCGAGTCCTTGCCTCCGGAGCACAGCAGCACCGGTCGCTCGAACTCCGCGGCCACCTCGCGGATGATGTGGATGGCTTCGGCCTCCAGCGAGCGCAGATGACTCAGTTCATACTGACCCGCCGCCGGGCTAGCCGTCGCTGAAATGGTCATGGTTCCCTTGCATGTAGGTAAAGTCGGTAGGACTGGCCATGTTAGTCGGCATTACCCTGTATAGAACCAGGCCCGGCCACCGGTGTCAATCTGCCGTACACCGGACACCAGCGCGGATTCCGCAACGGTTAGAGCGTGACCTCGTTGAGTTTGCCCGTGTCGACGTCAAAAACGAAGCCGCGCAGCGACTCATGCTTGGTCACGAACGGACTGTTCTCGATGCGCCGCAACGATTGCAGGACGTCCTCGTCGAGTTCGGGGAAGGCTTCAGCCGCCCAAGGCGGTTTGACACCGATCTCTTGCTGAATGGCGCGTTTGAAGTCGTCGTCGGTAAAAGTGAGCATCCCACAGTCGGTGTGGTGAATAAGAATGATTTCCCGGGTTCCCAGCAGGCGTTGACTAATGGCAAGTGAGCGGATCACGTCATCGGTGGCCACCCCGCCGGCGTTACGGATCACGTGCGCTTCGCCTTCCTTGCGGCCGAGGATGCGGTAGACGTCCAACCGGGCGTCCATGCACGCGACCACCGCCACATGCTTGCTGGGCGGCAACGGCAACGGTCCTTCGAATTCGCGTGCGTACTCGGCGTTGTTTGCCAAGTAGTCATCGGTAACCGTCACGCCAATCTCCTTGCGTATGTCGTTTGCTGCGCCCGATAATTCGGGCGGCTGAGTTTAGCAATGGACGGCCGGGATTTCACCGGTCTGCATCATTCGGATTACAACGGTTGGGGCGGCTAGCCGTCCGGGCCCCACCCGGTGCGGATGCTAACGACTCGCCGCAGGTCACACGGCTGATTTGGCAGCACGTCGCGTCTGCGCGCGCTGATCAACCATCCATCTCATACCCTGTGCCCATGCGACACGGGCAAGGCCGGCAGCCATGATCCGCTTCTTGGCGCTTCGGTTGGGCAATTACATCGTGCTGCTGCTGCTGGCCTCGTTCTTGACCTTCTGCCTGGCCTCCGTGGCGTTTCATCCACTGGACAGCTTCATCCAGCGCCATCCACAGCCGCCGCCGGAGGCCATCCACGCTAAAGCCGTTGAGCTGGACTTGGACAAACCCATACCGATCCGGTACGCGAACTGGATTTCCGGAGTGGTCCACGGCGACTTCGGCGTCACAGTGGCGGGTCATCCCGTCTCCCAGGAGTTGTGGACCCGGATGGCGGTCAGCGTGCGGCTATTGCTGTTCGGTACGGTGCTGGGCACGGTGACCGGCGTGGTTGTGGGAGCCTGGGGAGCGATCCGTCAGTACCGGTTGAGCGACCGCGTGATCACTGTGCTGTCATTGATCATCCTGAGCATCCCGTTTTTCGTGCTGGCGGGCCTGCTCATCCTGGCTGCCCTGCGGGTGAACATGTTCACCGGGGTACGGATCTTCATGTATACGGGGGAAACCTCGCCGCTTCCGCCCGGCGGGATTTGGGACCAGCTGGTCGACCGCGTGCAGCACCTAGTCCTGCCCACTCTCACGTTGGCGCTGGGCGGGGCCGCGAGCTTCAGCCGATACCAGCGCAACGCGATGCTGGACGTGCTCAGCGAGGATTTCATCCGGACCGCCCGCGCCAAGGGACTGACTCGCCGGCGCGCTTTGTTCAAACATGGCCTGCGGACCGCGCTGATTCCGCTTGCCACGTTGTTCGCCTACGGGGTGAGCGGCCTGGTCGTCGGCGGGGTGTTCGTCGAGAAGATTTTCGGCTGGCACGGCATGGGCGAGTGGGTGGTGCAGGGCGTCTCGACTCAGGACACCCACGTCGTCGCAACGATCACGTTATTCACGGGCGCGGCGATTTTATTCGCCGGATTGTTGTCTGACATCTTCTACGCAGCGCTGGACCCAAGGGTGCGGGTGGCATGACCGCGCCGGCGACGACATACCGGGCAGCGATGAGGCGGGGGCACCTCCCGCTTGCGGGGGAGAGCGGCGCCTGATGACCGCGCCGGCGACGATGCAGAGCGAAGCGATGAGGAGGAGCGGCGCCTGATGACACAGGAGGTTCTCGCTGACACCACGCCGAAACGATCCGGCGTCGGTCCGGCTGCCTTCTCGTCGCGGCGAAGCCTGGTGGCGCGGCGGTTCATGCGCAACAAGCCTGCGGTGGTGGCGTTGATCCTGTTGGTGCTGCTGTTCGTCGGTTGCTACGCGCTACCAGCGCTGCTGCCCTACGACTACAACTTTCTCGACCACGACGCGCTGCTGCAGCCACCGTCATTCAAACACTGGTTCGGCACCAACGCGCTCGGGCAGGACCTGCTGGCCCGGACGCTGCGCGGCATGCAGAAGTCGATGCTGATCGGTTTTTGCGTGGCGCTGATCTCGACCAGCATCGCCGCCACCGTCGGGTCGATGGCCGGTTACTTCGGCGGCTGGCGCGACAGGGCGCTGATGTGGCTGGTGGATCTGCTGCTGGTGGTGCCGGGCTTCCTTCTGATCCTCATCGTCACTCCGCGCCTCAAACAGTCGACCAGCGTTCTGTGGCTTATCGTGCTGCTCGCGGTGTTCAGCTGGATGATCAGCTCGAGGATGGTGCGCGGCTTGACGATGAGTCTGCGAGAGCGCGAATTCGTCGGCGCGGCAAGGTATATGGGGGTCCCCAGCCGCCGCGTGATTCTCCATCACATCGTGCCGAACGTCGCTTCGATCCTCATCATCGACGCGTCCCTCAATGTGGGTTACGCGATCCAGGCCGAAACCGGCTTGAGCTTTCTGGGCTTCGGTGTTCAACCGCCCGACGTGTCGCTTGGCACGCTGATCGCGGAGGGCACTCCGTCGGCCACCACGTTCCCGTGGACTTTTCTGTTCCCGGCCGGGGCGCTGGTATTGATCGTATTGTGCGCCAACCTCACCGGCGACGGGCTGCGTGACGCGCTGGATCCGGGCAGCAGGCCAGCACGCCGCAGGAAGGCCCGTTCAAAGTGACGCCCCTGCTGGCGGTGACGGATCTGAGCGTCACCTTCGAAACCGGCGAGGTACGCGTCCCCGCAGTGCGCGGCACGAGTTACCACATCAACCCGGGCGAAGTGGTCGCTCTCGTCGGAGAATCCGGCTCTGGCAAGACCACTGCCGCAATGGCCGTAGTCGGATTGCTTCCCGAATACGCTCAGGTGTCGGGTTCGGTACGGTTGCAGGGCAAGGAATTACTCGGGCTGTCCGATGAGGCGATGGCGCGGATCCGCGGTAAGACGATCGGCACAGTCTTCCAAGACCCGATGTCGGCGCTGACGCCGGTCTACGCCATCGGAGACCAGCTAGCCGAGGCCATCAGGGTTCACGACCGCGACATCAGCCGAGCCGACGCCCGCAACCGTGCGCTGGAACTGCTCGAGCTGGTCGGCATCGCCCAGCCGCAGCGCCGCGCAAAGGCATTCCCGCACGAGTTGTCCGGCGGCGAGCGGCAGCGGGTGGTGATCGCGATCGCGATCGCCAATGATCCGGACCTGCTGATCTGCGACGAACCGACCACCGCGCTGGACGTCACCGTCCAGGCGCAGATCCTCGACCTTCTCAGGACCGCGCGCGACGTCACGGGCGCCGGCGTGCTGATCATCACCCATGACCTGGGTGTTGTGTCGGAGTTCGCCGACCGCGCGCTGGTCATGTACGCCGGGCGTGCAGTCGAGATCGCCACCGTGGAAGAGCTTTACCGTGACCGTCGGATGCCCTATACCGTCGGGTTGTTGGGTTCGGTGCCGCGACTCGACGCCCCGCAGGGAACCCGACTAATTCCGATCCCGGGCGCGCCGCCGACGATGTCGTCGCTGACCCCGGATGTCTGTCCATTCGTCCCGCGCTGTCCGCTGGCGATCGACGAATGCCGCGCGGCGGAGCCAGATCTCGTCACCATCCGGGACGGCCACTGGGCGGCGTGTATTCGCACCGACGATGTCGCGGGACGCAGCGCAGCCGAAATCTTCGGTGTTTCAACACAACCACCCCCGGCCGATGCCCGCGCCGGCGACTCCCTGGTGGTGCTGCACGTCACCGACCTGGCGAAGACCTACCCACTGACCAAGGGTGTGGTGTTGCGCAGGCGGATCGGCGAGGTACGTGCCGTCGACGGGGTCAGCTTCACCCTGGAGCAGGGCCGCACCCTGGCCATCGTTGGCGAATCCGGTTCGGGCAAATCGACGACGCTGCGCCAGATTCTCGAGCTCACCACACCCCAGGCGGGTTCTATCGAGATCCTCGGCACCGACGTCGGTGCCCTCGACGCAGCCGCCCGTCGTAGGCTGCGAACCGAACTGCAGGTGGTGTTCCAAGACCCGGTGGCCTCGCTGGACCCCCGGCTCCCCGTGTTCGACATCCTCGCTGAACCGTTGGTTGCCAACGGGTTCGACAGGCCCCGGCGCGAGGACCGGGTCGCCGAGCTGTTGGCGATTGTGGGACTGAACCGCGCCGACGCCAGCCGCTATCCTGCCGAGTTTTCCGGCGGGCAAAAACAGCGGATCGGTATTGCACGTGCCCTGGCCCTGCAGCCAAAGATCCTTGCGCTCGACGAACCGGTTTCGGCGCTCGACGTATCCATTCAGGCGGGCATCATCAACCTGCTGCTGGATCTGCAGCGGCGATTCGGGTTGTCCTATCTGTTTGTGTCACATGACCTTTCGGTGGTCAAGCACCTGGCTCACCGGGTAGCGGTGATGTACCGGGGAGCGATCGTGGAGCAGGGCGACGGCGAGCAAGTATTCAACAACCCGCAGCACGAGTACACGCGGCGACTGCTGGCTGCGGTCCCGCGGGCGCACCACGATGTCGCCGGCGGTTAGCATCGTGCGGGTGACGCACCCGTCGATCGTTCGCAGGCTTGCGCTGCCGGCGCTGGCGATCGGTTTGATCGTCACGGGATGTGGGGACGGCTATCGAGACGTACCGGAACCGCGGGCCGTGCGGGTCGGCACCACGAGTGACATCAACCGCCAGGACCCCGCGACCCTGCGCGATGGCGGTGACCTGCGGCTGGCGCTGACATCGTTCCCGCCGAACTTCAATGAACTGAACATCGACGGCAACACGGCCGACGTTGGCTCGATTGTCACGCCGACGCTGCCGGGGGCATTTGTCACTCAAGCCGACGGGACCGTGAAACTCAACACCAACTACTTCACCGGCGCCGAGCTAACCAACGCCAACCCGCAGGTCGTCACCTACACCATTAATCCGAAAGCAGTGTGGAGCGACGGCACCCCGATCACCTGGGAAGACCTCAAAGCCCAAGTCGACGCGTGCAGCGGCCGCGACAAGCGGTACTTGATCGCCAGCAGAGCCGGGTTCGAACGGGTGAAATCAGTGACCAGGGGCGTTGACGATCGCCAGGCGGTGATCACCTTCGACAAGCCCTATGCGGAGTGGCGCGGGATGTTTGCCGGCGGTATGCAGCCCCGCAGCATGACCGAGAACCCGGATGTCTTCAATAAAGGCCAACTCAACGCTCCCGGGCCGTCAGCCGGACCGTTCATCGTGACCACGATCGACAGGACCTCCCAGCGCATTGTGTTGACTCGCAATCCCCGCTGGTGGGGAGCCAAGCCGCGGTTGAACTCGATCACTTTCCTCGTGCTCGACTCCACCGCGGTCATTCCCGCCCTCCAAAACAACGCGATCGACTCTGCCGGCCTGAGCACGCTCGACGATATGGTCACCGCTGAGCGCACGCCCGGAATTGTGATCCGGCACGCGCCGGCCCCCACGTGGTACCACTTCACCTTCAACGGCGCACCGGGATCCATCATGGCCGACGAGAAGCTGCGGCTGGCAGTCTGCAAAGGCATCGACCGCCAGGCCATCGCCAACGTGGTGCTGCACGGCCTCACCGCCGATCCCAAGCCGCTGAACAACCATATCTACCTC
>JAFAQO010000014.1 GCA_019246375.1 Mycobacterium sp.
CAAACTCTCCAAACAAAAACCCCTCAAAAACGAGAAGAATTCACATCAGAAAAATCCCGACAAACAAAACAACCACACCCTGACACGGGGCATCAGAATGCGGCAAAAACAACAACAAACAAAACCACCAAACACACTATTGAGTTCTCAAACAACACCCTCTAAGGCAACCCTGCCACTATACTCCGCAGGTTCGGTGCCGTCAACTCCCGCAGTCGTCCCAATCAGGACCGACGCGGGTCGTTAATCTCGCGACTATTCTACCCGTTCGATCTCGCCGCCGAGACTGGTCAGATTCTCCACAAACAACGGATAGCCGCGATCGATATGGAAGACGTCGTGTACCTCAGTGTCGCCGTCGGCGACCAGCCCCGCCAACACCAAGCCGGCGCCGGCCCGGATGTCCGAACACCACACCGGGGCGCTTGAGAGTTGGGGAATACCTCGCACAACGGCGTGGTGTCCG
Organism: Mycobacterium sp.; assembly: GCA_019246375.1. Taxonomy (GTDB): domain Bacteria; phylum Actinomycetota; class Actinomycetes; order Mycobacteriales; family Mycobacteriaceae; genus Mycobacterium. The sequence goes on from JAFAQO010000014.1 coordinate 467, forward strand.
TCGGTGCGGGCGTCGGCGCCGAGGCGGATCATCTCTTCGACGAACCGGAAGCGCGCCTCAAAGACGTTTTCGGTGATCATCGACGTGCCGTCGGCGATCGACGCCAGAGCGATCGCCATCGGCTGCAGATCGGTCGGAAACCCGGGGAACGGCAACGTCGCGACGTTGACGGACTTCGGGCGCTCATATTGGGTCACCCGGAAGCTGTCGTCCGTCTGAGTGACGGTCGCGCCTGCATCATGCAGCTTGCGCAGCACGACCTGAAGATGCGCCGGATCGATGCCGGTCACCGTTATGTCACCGCGAGTCATCGCCGCTGCGATGCCCCACGTGGCCGCCACGATGCGGTCACCGATAACACGATGCTCTGTCGGGTACAGACGCGGCACACCGGTGATCGTCATCGTCGGCAACCCTGCACCTTCAACTTTCGCGCCCATCTGGTTCAGCATCGTGCACAGGTCGACGACGTCAGGTTCGCGCGCCGCATTGTGAATCGTGGTCACGCCCTCGGCCAGGACTGCGGCCATCAGGATGTTCTCGGTCGCCCCCACCGACGGAAACTCAAGCTGAATATCCGCACCGTGCAAGGTGTCTGCCTGCGCCACGACGCAACCGTGCTCAATGTTGCAGTCGGCACCAAGCTGTCGCAGACCCGCCTGGTGCATATCCAGCGGACGCGATCCGATGGCATCGCCGCCAGGCAGTGCGACCTTGGCCCGCTTACACCTGCCGACCAGCGGTCCCAGCACACAGACCGAGGCTCGAAACTGCCGTACCGCAGCGAAGTCCGCGTCGTACTTCGGTTCATCCGGCGACGTAATCCGCACGCTTGCCCCAGACAATTCGACGGTCGCGCCGAGGCCGCGCAGTACCTCAGCCATCAAGGGGACATCGAGAATGTCGGGGCAGTTGGTGATCGTGCTGGTGCCGTCGGCCAACAGTGCCGCCGCCATCAGCTTCAGAACGCTATTCTTGGCGCCCCCAACAGCAACTTCGCCCGACAACCGGTTGCCGCCGGTCACCACGAAATGCTCAGACACCCGGGTTAGTGTAGTGAAGCGGTATCGGCCTGTCAGTGAGCCATGGCAGTCGAAACGGTAGGTTTTATCCATGGCAGTGCACCTCACCCGGATTTACACCCGCACCGGCGACGACGGAACGACCGGATTGAGTGACTTCTCGCGGGTCTCGAAAAATGATGCCCGGCTGGTGGCGTACGCCGATTGCGACGAGGCAAATGCGGCGATCGGCGTCGCAATCGCGCTGGGACAACCCAATGAGCAAATAGCCGAGGTGTTGCAGCAGATCCAGAATGATCTGTTCGACGCCGGAGCGGACCTTTCGACTCCTGTGGTGGAGGATCCGGCACATCCGCCATTGCGAATCACTCAGACCTACATCGACCGGCTGGAGCGCTGGTGCGACGAGTTCAACGAAAAGCTCTCTCCACTGAATTCCTTTGTGCTGCCTGGTGGTTCGCCCCTTTCGGCACTGTTGCACGTCGCCCGGACCGTGGTGCGACGCGCTGAGAGGTCGGCCTGGGCCGCGGCCGATGCTCACGCAGGAGGAGTCAGCACGTTGCCCGCGAAGTACCTGAATCGGCTGTCAGACTTGATGTTCATCGTGGCGCGGCTGGCCAACCCGCAAGGCGACGTGCTGTGGCAACCGGGCGGCGGACAGCGGGAGCAGCCCAGAGAATAGACCCGGCATCACATGCTGCGGCGGCGCGCACGTGGCGAGGGACGAGATTCCAACCATGACAGAAACGCTGTCAAAGCGCCGCGGTCAAGCGCGATTTCATAACCACGACGGCGGTCCGGCGTCGTGTCGCGCAACTCGAGTACAACGTTCTCGTGGGTCATGATGTCGAACTCGTCACCGCGCGGAGACCGACGCGAGACAATCTCGATACCCCGCCGGGTGAGCCGACGATCTGGCCACCAACGCAGGCTGGACAACCGGAAAAACACCGCCTCGCCACCGCGATATCGGATCACACCGTGCCGCCAACCGTGACCGCCAACGGCCGGGCTGTCGCGTAGAATCGCCGCGGTGCCGCCCCGACGCAGCTTCCAGAGCCGGTAGCTGAGCGCAACGACGACCAAAAACAGTACGCAAACCAACACGACCATGACGATCATGGGCGCGCTCATGGGCGACGGCCCCGCTAGTCGAGTTTGCCCAAGGCGCGCAACCGGGCCCGTCCCTTTGCGGCGACATGGGGATCGCTGGACTGGGAATCATGCCTGGCGGTTGCCTCGTCGATCTCTGATGCAAACTGCGCGGACTCGGCGAGGATGGTGACTCCCTCTTCAGTCACCGATAAGAATCCGCCATGCGTTGCGATGCGCAGATCATCCTCGCCCTCACGTTCGACGCGGACCATGGCATCCGGGACCAGCTCGGCCACCAACGGGATATGCCGGGGAAGGATGCCGATTTCGCCGACGGTAGTGCGGGTGAAAACGAATGTTCCCTTGCCCGACCACATTTTCCGGTCGACGTCGACGATGTCGACGTCCATGTCAGCCATCCCACATCACCTCCCTCGCTTGCAGATCGTGACGATTCGTGTCGAGTCGATCACGACTGCCTACTCGTCGTCTTTGGCTTCCCCGTCGCCACCGTTGTCTTCCTCGTCTTCCCTATCTTCCTTGCCGTCCGAGTCCTTGTTCTCGCCTTCGTCTTGCTTGGACTCATCGTCTTTCTTGTCCTTGTCTTTCTTGGACTTACCGTTCTTCTTGCCGTTGCCTTCGAGCTTGACACCGTGGTCCTGGGCTTTCTTAGCCAAGTCGTCCAGGCCGCCGATCAAGAAGAAGGCCTGCTCGGGCACATGGTCGAAATCACCTTTTGCCAGTCTGTCGAAAGCTTCGACGGTTTCCTTCAGCGGCACAGTCGAACCCGGCCGGCCGGTGAACTGCTCGGCCGCCATCATGTTCTGTGACAGGAACCGCTCGATGCGCCGCGCCCGGTTCACCTGCTGCTTGTCTTCCTCGGACAGCTCATCAATACCGAGGATCGCAATGATGTCTTGAAGATCCTTGTAGCGCTGCATGATCCGGATAACCTCCTGCGCAACGCGGTAGTGCTCATCGCCCACCACATCAGCGTCGAGGATGGTGGAGCTGGACGCCAGCGGGTCCACCGCAGGGAAGATGCCCATGGAGAACTTGTCACGGCTGAGCTCAGTGGTGGCGTCCAGGTGCGCGAAGGTGTTCGCCGGGGCAGGGTCGGTGTAGTCGTCGGCGGGTACGTACACCGCCTGCATCGACGTAATGGAGCGCCCTCGCGTCGAAGTGATGCGCTCCTGCAGCTCGCCCATCTCATCGGCCAGCGTGGGTTGGTATCCCACGGCCGACGGCATCCGGCCGAGCAGCGTCGAGACTTCCGAGCCCGCCTGGGTGAATCGGAAGATGTTGTCGATGAACAGCAGTACGTCTTGCTCCTGCTCGTCCCGGAACCACTCGGCCATCGTCAGCGCCGACAGCCCAACCCGCATACGAGTGCCGGGT
>JAFAQO010000016.1 GCA_019246375.1 Mycobacterium sp.
CGGCCGTGCTTCCACGACGAGTATTTGCAGACGTTCAACCGCGCCAACATCACCCTGGTCGACACCCGTGGCCGCGGCGTCGAGCGGATCACCGAACGTGGCGTGGCCGTCGACGGAGTCGAATACGAGCTCGACTGCCTGATCTTCGCCACCGGATTCGAAATCGGCACCGACTACTGCCGGCGCACCGGATTCGAGCTGATCGGCAGGGATGGGCTGACGTTGACCGACAAATGGCGCGACGGTGTGCGCACCTTCCACGGCGTGCACGTCCAGGGATTCCCCAACTGCTTCGTGCTCAGCATCGCCCAATCAGGTTTCACGGTGAACTTCCCCTATCTGCTCGATGTGCAGGCGCGCCACGTGGCCTGGGTGATGGCGTCGGCTTTGGCGCACAACGTCACCGAGCTCGAGGCTTCGGTCAATGCCGAAGCGGGATGGGTCGATTCGGTGCGACAGCGTTCTACGGTGATCATGGAGCGGAGAAAGTCGTGCACGCCCGGCTACTACAACCAAGAAGGCAGCGCCGACGACACATTGCGGCAGAGCAGCTTTTTCTTCGGCGCTCCAACCGAATACGCCGACATCCTGGCGGCTTGGCGGGCTGCGGGTGCATTCGATGGGCTCGATATCCGCAACTCACAACTCATACCGCAGTGAGCGCCCAAGGCGACGCTACATCTTTTCCGCGTACGCCGACCATTCGATTTGTGATGCGGTGAGGTGGCGACCGGCCGGCTCGATATAGCGCTGGACCAACTGCTCGGGCCCAGCCTGCTCGGCGAGCCGCCACCCGTACCCGGCGAGAAAGCCCTCCACTTCCTCGGGCTGTAACCCGAAGTGCCACAGTTGTCGCCGCCGCCGGACGCGCCGATACAGCGTCGGCGTGCCGTAGAGATTCGTACCGTCGATGAAGTCGCGGCGGACATAGGTGAACACCAGCCGACTTCCCGCCGCGACGGGACGCAGACCTTCCAGCGTCGCGCGGACCGCCTCGCCGGTGAGGTACTGGGTCACACCCTCCCAGATGAAAAAGACGCGGTATTCGGGGTGATAGCCGTGTTCGGCCAAAGCACTGAGTAAGTCGTCGCGCTCGAAGTCCAGCGCTACAAATCGGACCGACCGCGGCACTTCGCCCAACACCCGCCGTACCGTTGCGGTCTTCCGGGCGATGTTGACCGGAAGGTCCACTTCAAAGACCGGCATGTGGGTATGCCGCGCCAATCGGTAAGCGCGGGTATCCATGCCGGCGCCCAGGATGACGACCGCGTCGATACTCGCAAGCGCGTCGTCGAGCTTGTCGGCAACATAGTGCTTGCGGCAGGTCAGGTTGGCCCACAATCCGGGGCCAGACCGGTCCATCGCCGCAATGAATAGCCGGCGGAGCGCCGAAGACCGTGTTGCGGCCACCAGCCACCGCGTCGGTGTCGGCAGAAAGGACGCCGCCAAATCGTCGTCTACCAGCCGCCGCCCGGGCGGCTCGTGCTGTTCGATGGCCGCCAGCATCATCGGTCCAAAGGCTGTTTGCGCCACGGGGTTTCGTGCCATAGCTACCGCTTGTTCAAAAAGCCCGCATCGACCGGCAACGCGATGCCGGTGACGTAGCGGGCCTGGTCGGATACCAGCCACGCCACCGCGTTGGCGACATCATCCGGTTGCAGAACCTGCACCGGTAGTGCATTGCCCATGTCCGGGGGCGAACCGGAATCGGCGACCAGCTGAGCCAGCCACTGCCTGGTGAACTCGTTGTTGATCATCGGTGTGTCGACACCGGCCGGATGCACCGAGTTGACCCGAATGCTGTATCGCGCAAGAAGGTTAGCGTAGACACGCATCAAGCCGACCAGCCCGTGTTTGGCCGCGGCGTAGCCGATCGAGCCGGCGTCGCCGCTGCCGATCCCGGCCAGTCCCGCAGCCGAACTGATCAGCACGATCGCCCCGCCGTCGCCCTGATCGATCATGGGCGGGATCGCCGCCTCCACCGTGTGGTACACGCCGGTGAGGTTGACGTCGATGACGTCGCGCCAGCCCTCAGCACCCGCCTGCATCGGTGCGATACCGGCGTTGGCCACCACGATGTCCAGCCGCCTGAACTCGTCAAGACCAGCCCGCAACGCGGCGCCCAGCGACGCGGGATCGCGGACGTCGCCTTGACGGGCCACGATCCGGGCGCCGGCGTCTTCGACGAGCTTGACGGTCGCGGCCAAATCGTCCGCGGTGGCCAGCGGGTACGGCACGCTGGCGATCTGATCGCACAGGTCGACGGCGATGATCGCGGCGCCATCGGCAGCCAGTCGCAGCGCATGCGCACGGCCCTGGCCGCGCGCCGCACCCGTGATCAGCGCGACTTTTCCGGTCAGCGGGCCCTCGTACATCAGGGTCGCAGCACCCCTTTGGCCGGGTCACCCGCCGAGATCGGAGAGAGCATTTTGATATCCGGCGCCGCGGCCAAATGCTCACCCGCGTCTTTGAACATCGTCGTGACCGCGGGTGCGGTGCTGTGCGTCTTGAGCGCATCAGCGTCGGCCCACTGCTCGACGAACACGAAGGTCTCGCCCGCTTCATGCAGCGAATACAGCTGACAACCGGGCTCGCCGTGCACGTTCTTGACGGCCCGCGTGAGGATCTCGCGCACGGCATCGACCGAGTCGGGCTTGACGGTCAGGGTGGCGACGACGACGACGGGCATGGGCGAAAACTCCTCGGTGCGTTGCGGCGGGACGGCTGCCACCCTACTCAGGCTTTAGCGGGAGCCACGGGTGCATCGCCCGGTGCCAGAGTAAACCCGTGTGGCGATTGGTGCAGATGGTGCATTTGCGACTAGGCTTGCGGCCATGGCTAGCAGAATCGCCGCCCGATCCGCGACCCGAAACAGCAGGTCAAAGGCCACATCGCGGCGCAGCGCCAGGCCGGCGCGACCAATGGCCCTGCGGCGCAGGTCCCGGAGGCGCCGCAATCAGTCGCTGGTTGCCACCGCCGGGCTGAGCTGCGGTCGGGCTGCCCGCGCGACGTGGCTGATGCTGGTCAAGGGCGCCGGCACCACCGCGCGGTCGGTCGGCCGCGCCCGCGACATCGAATCGGGTCACCGCCGCGACGGGATTGCGCTGGGGCTGCTGGGCCTTGCCGTCGTCATCGCGGCCAGCTCGTGGTTCGACGCCGCCCGTCCGGTCGGGGCATGGGTCGACTCGGCGCTGCGCATCTTCATCGGCTCGGCCGTCCTGCTGCTGCCGGTCGTCATCGCCGGCATCGCCGTGGTGCTGATGCGAACCGAGCCCGATCCGGACACCCGTCCGAGGCTCGTGCTCGGCGCCGGGATGATCGCCTTGCCGTTCCTGGGCTTGTGGCATTTGTGGGCCGGCTCGCCGGATACCCCGGGCGGGCGCCGGCACGCAGCCGGTTTTCTCGGTTTCGCGATTGCGGGGCCGCTGTCGGACGGATTGACGGCGTGGATCTCTGCGCCGTTGCTGTTCATCGGCTCGCTGTTCGGCCTGCTGCTGCTGACCGGAACCACGATCCGTGAGGTGCCCGCCACGGCGCGGTCCATGTTCGGGACCCGGATGTTCGCCGGCGGCTACCTCGCCGAACCGGATTACTGCGCCGACGCCGACGGCGAAGACGGTGTCGGCGAGGATGTTTCCGACCGCTACTATGACGACCCGGCCAGCTACGCCGACGACGATGCGCGGGCGTGGTCGTCCGCTGATTCTGCCGTTCCCGCGGACGACACTCCTACCATTCCGGAGCCGCCCGCCGGGCGTACCCGCGGTCGCAAAGCTTCCAAGCGGCAACCGCTCGTAGCGGACCGGGTCGTCGAGGGTCCCTACACGCTGCCGTCGCTCAGCCTGCTGATCGCGGGTGACCCACCCAAGAAACGCAGCGCTGCCAACGACTACATGGTCGACGCCATCAGTGAAGTGCTGCAGCAGTTCAAAGTCGACGCGGCGGTCACCGGCTGCACCCGCGGGCCTACCGTGACCCGCTACGAGGTTGAGCTGGGCCCCGGCGTCAAGGTGGAGAAAATCACTGCGCTGCAGCGCAACATCGCCTATGCCGTGGCCACCGAAAGCGTACGGATGTTGGCTCCGATTCCCGGTAAGTCGGCCGTCGGTATCGAGGTGCCCAACACCGACCGCGAGATGGTTCGATTGGCTGACGTGCTCACCGCGCCGTCGACCCGGCGGGACCATCATCCGCTGGTAATCGGGCTGGGCAAGGACATTGAAGGCGACTTCATCTCGGCCAACCTGGCAAAGATGCCCCATTTGCTCGTCGCCGGTTCCACCGGATCGGGCAAGTCCAGCTTCATCAACTCCATGCTGGTGTCGCTGCTGGCCCGGGCCACCCCGGAAGAGGTCAGGATGATCCTGATCGACCCGAAGATGGTGGAATTGACACCTTACGAAGGCATTCCGCATCTGATCACGCCGATCATCACCCAGCCGAAGAAAGCGGCGGCCGCGCTGGCGTGGCTGGTCGACGAGATGGAACAGCGCTACCAGGACATGCAGGCGTCCCGGGTGCGCCACATCGACGACTTCAACGACAAGGTGCGATCCGGCGCGATTACGGCGCCTCTGGGCAGCCAGCGCGAGTACCGGCCCTATCCCTATGTGGTCGCGATCGTCGACGAGTTGGCCGACCTGATGATGACGGCCCCCCGCGACGTCGAGGACGCCGTGGTGTGGATCACGCAGATGGCCCGCGCTGCCGGGATGCACCTGGTGCTCGCCACCCAGCGTCCGTCGGTCGACGTGGTCTCCGGGCTGATCAAAACCAACGTGCCGTCCCGCTTGGCGTTCGCCACGTCGTCGCTCACCGACAGCAGGGTGATACTGGATCAAGCCGGCGCCGAGAAACTGATCGGCATGGGCGACGGTCTGTTCCTGCCGATGGGTGCCGGAAAACCGATCCGCCTGCAGGGCGCATTCATCACCGACGAAGAAATCCACGCCGTCGTCAGGGCATGCAAGGAGCAGGCCGAACCCGAATACACCGAAGGGGTCACCATCGCCAAGCCCAGCGGCGAACGCAAGGACGTCGATCCCGACATCGGTGACGACATGGACGTCTTCCTGCAAGCCGTCGAGCTGGTGGTGTCTAGTCAGTTCGGCTCCACGTCGATGCTGCAGCGCAAGTTGCGGGTGGGCTTCGCCAAGGCCGGGCGGCTGATGGACCTGATGGAGACCCGCGGCATCGTCGGTCCCAGCGAGGGCTCCAAAGCGCGTGACGTACTGGTCAAGCCCGACGAGCTGGCCGCCACCCTGGCGTCGATCCGGGGTATCGACAGCGGGGGAGAAGAGGTCGACTAGAGGATCAGCAGCATCCGCGAGTTGCCCAGAATATTCGGCTTGACGTAGCTCAGATCCAGGAACTCGGCGACACCTATGTCGTAGGAACGGCACATCTCGTCGAACACCTCGGCGGTGACCGGTGTGCCCTCGATTTCGGTGAACCCGTGCCGGCTGAAGAACTCGGTCTCGAAGGTCAACACGAACAGGCGCTCGAGCTGTAGGTCGCGCGCCACCTCGATGAGCCGATCGACGATCGCATGGCCGATGCCGCGGCCCGTCATGTCAGGGTGGACCGCGACGGTGCGCACTTCGCCAAGGTCCGACCACAACACGTGCAGTGCCCCACAGCCAACGACTTCGTCGCCCAGTTCGGCGACCCAGAACTCCTGGACCGCCTCATACAGCGTGACGAGGTTTTTCTCCAGCAGGATCTTTCCGGCGTAGGTGTCGACAAGTCGCTTGATCGCCGGGATGTCGGAAGTCCGCGCGCGCCGCACCACTGGCCGGTAGTCCGGTGGACCGCCGTTCACGGGTGAACAGTATCGGCATCCAGGACTCGCCAGCTAGGGCAACCGTTATTCTGATGCCGTGTCGGGACAGCCACAGACCGGTCCCACGGTACGGCGTGTCCCGGTCACCAACCTC
>JAFAQO010000029.1 GCA_019246375.1 Mycobacterium sp.
TACTCCAGTTGCATCATCTGGCTCCCAGCCGTACCGGCATCCGCTTGACACCGGGCACCATCGTCGCCCGCATCCGGTCCACCTCACCGACCAACTCGAGCCTGGGGCAGCGGCGCAGCAGCTCGTCGAACAGCACGCACGCTTCCAGACGCGCCAATTGAGAGCCAACACAAGAGTGTTCGCCGCAGCCGAACGCGATATGCGGGTTGGGGTGGCGGGTCACCTTGAACTCCTCTGAGTCCCCACCGAAGATATCCTCGTCGCGATTGGCCGACCCGTAGAGCATAACCACCACATCGCCTCGTCGGATGGGCTGACCGCGAATCTCGACGTCGGTCGTCGCGGTACGCGCCATGTGAACCACCGGGCTGTTCCACCGCAACATCTCTTCGACAGCGCCCGGAATCAGAGCGGGATCGTCGACCAGTCGGCGGCATTGATCGGGATGCGCGATCAACGCGAGGGTGCCCAGCGCGATCAGGTTGCGGGTTGTTTCATTACCGGCCACCAACAGCAGGAACGTGAAGTTGAGCAGGTCTTCGTCGGTGAGCCGCACTCCGTCGATCTCGGCGGCAGCCAGCACCGACAGCAGATCGTCGCGCGGTTCGTTGCGCCTGGCCGCGATCAGCTTTTGGAAGTATTCGTAGAGCTGGCCGATCGCCACGAACGGCTCGAGTTCGATCTCCGGGTCAGCGGTTCCGGTGGCCGCATCTGACCATGTCCGGAATTGCTCCCAGTCCTCGGGCGGTGCACCGATCAGCTCGGCGATCATCCGGGTGGGCAGGGGAGCGGCGATTTCTTCGGCAAACTCGTGGACGGAGCCGGGTTCGACCTCGTCGAGGAGCCGCCGTACGATGTCGCGGATTTTCGGTCCGAGAACGGCTACTCGTCGCCGGGTGAACCCCGAGTTGATCAGCTTGCGCAGCTGCCGGTGCCGGGGCGGGTCGGTGAATATCAGGCTGCCCTCCTGCACCGGGTTCGGCATCGCCGGGTCGGGGATGGAGATGCCGTTGGTCGAGGAGAATGTGGCCGGGTTGCTCGACACGTACCGGATGTCTTCGTACTTGAGCAGCGCCCAGAAGTTGGTGACGTCGTTCCAGCAGACCGGGGATGTTGCGCGCAGCTCTTTATATGCCGGGTAGGGGTCACCCGCGTAGAAGTCGGGTGAGTGCAGCGGGAACTTGATATTCATGGCGGCCTCCCCGACAGGAGCAGATAATCGGACATCTCAGCTCAATCTGTCCGATGCATCTGTTTACTCTGACAGCGGCAAGAAAGTCAATGCCCTTGGCAACATAGCCAACTACGAAAGGGATTGACGACAACTGCCCGACAGGTGTACACCAAACGTTGAGCCGCCGGACCGTGCACGATTGACTCAGGGGAACCACATGGCCGCCTCGCGCTTCATTGCCGATACCTATGGCGTCTTCATCGAGGGGCGGTGGGTCGAGCCCGACAACGGCCGCTACGACGACATTTCGCCGTCCACCGAGGCGGTGATCGCCGCGGCGCCCGACTCGAGCCCCGCCCAGGTCGAGAGCGCGATCGCGGCGGCGCGGGCCGCATTCGATTCAGGGCCGTGGCCCGGCGCCGCGCCTGAGGAACGTGCCCGCTGTCTCAGCCAGCTCGGTGACGCACTCCTCGAGCACGGCGACGAGCTCTTCGCGCTGGCGCAAGCCGAATGGGGTTGCACCGCCAACGAACGCCTGATTCAGGTCGATGGCTCGGGGTTCATGGTCAAGCATGCGGCCGATCTTGCGGCCCAGCCGGTCGAGGAGCGGATCGACGCGTACGGAGCCGCCGGAACCACGCTGCTGCGGTATGAACCGCTCGGTGTCGTATCGATCCTGACGCCGTGGAACTTTCCGCACATGCTGAACGCCAGAAAGGTCAGCACCGCGCTGGCCGCCGGCAACACCGTCGTGCTCAAGCCGTCGCCGCTGACACCGCTGGCCGGCCTCGCGCTTGCTCGGCTCATCGACGAGGAGACCGACATCCCACCCGGCGTGGTCAACGTCGTCACTCCGAGCAGCATCGAGGCCAGCAGGGTCTTGACCATCGATCCCCGGGTCGACATGGTGACCTTCACCGGAAGTTCGGCCGTGG
>JAFAQO010000712.1 GCA_019246375.1 Mycobacterium sp.
CAGATCCCACAGTGCGGCCATGTTCGCCGCCTCGTGAAACGAACCCGTGTTCGTCGCGCCGTCACCGAAGCTGACCACCGTGACACGGTCGAGCCCCTTACGTTTCGCCGCAAGGGCCAGCCCCACCGCCACCGGCAGCCCCGCGCCGACGATCCCGGTCGACAACATCACTCCATTGTCGGGCCTGGCGATGTGCATGGTGCCGCCTTTGCCGCGGCTCGCGCCGGCGGTGCGGCCCATCATCTCGCCGTAGATCTCTTCGAGCGGAACACCTTTGCCGATCAGGTCATGCAACCCGCGGTAGGTGGTCACCAACTGGTCATCGTCGCGCAGCGAGACACCCATCGCCGCGGCGATGGCCTCCTGTCCGCGCGACGGCCAGTACACGCACATGAACTCGCCCGTGCTGATGCCCTTGCTGAGCCGGTCGTCGGCCGCCTTCATCAGCACCATCAACGCGTAGATGCGCCTTTGAACGTCTGCAGGCGTCTCTGCCGAAGCCGGCGGCCCCATCAGACGCCCGACCAGGGCTTGACCTTGAGGAAACCTCCCGCGTCGACGCGCAGCTGCTGACCGGTGATGTAGCGGGCGGCGTCGCTGGCGAGAAACACCACGGCCTCGCTGATGTCCTCGGGTTCGACATACGGAATCGGCATTGCCTGGACTACCGGAAAAACCGGTTCGGCGTCCTCGCGGGTCGGGTTCTTCAAGTCAGGCCGAAAGGCCCGGTACATTGGTGGGCTGTGCAACATGTCGGTGTTGACGTTCGTCGGGTGCACCGCGTTCATCCTGATGAAGTGTGGGGCCAGCGCCAGGGCAAAGTCGTTGACATAGTGGGCAGCAGCCAGTTTCGCAAATGCATATCCGGCTCCACCAGGACCACCATCGATGCCGGTCGTGTTCATCGACGACATGAATGCCGCGTTAGACCCCGTCACTACGATCGACGCGCCGGCTTGCAGATGTTTCAGGCTCGCGTGCACCAGGTTAATGACGCCGACCAGATCCACATCGACCGCGTCGGCGAACGCCTGCGGTGGCAGACCCGCGGTCAGAGGACAGATGCCGGCATTGGCCACCACGATGTCGAGATGGCCGAACTCGGCGACACCGTGGTCGATTGCGGCGGAGAGGGCCTTGCGGTCGCGGACGTCGGCGATCGCCGTCAAGGCGCGCTGACCCTCCTTCTCGACGAGCCGGGCGGTCTCATCGAGGTCCTCCGGCCGGGCCAACGGGTACTCGTTGGTTTCGATGTCTTCGCACAAGTCGACCGCGATGATGTCGGCGCCTTCGGCAGCCAGCATCCGCGCATGGGATCGACCCTGACCGCGCGCGGCCCCGCTGATCACTGCCACCTTGCCGGTCACCCTGCCCATGGCCGGTCCTTCCTCACCGTGGCAACGCCACGAGTTATTGACGCGCATTGCACACCGCTCAGGAAACGCGGGTGCCCGCCGAAGACTGTGTCGCGGCGGCTCTTTGAGTAGCCGACGCCCACCGCCGCCGACTTGCTCATGCGGCGGCCCCAGCCCGCTCGCCAACCGGTCGGAATCGTGGCCTCACGTCGACGGACTCCATCGCATCTCTTACTGCGAAGCTGCGCGCTGGCAGCACCGAAGGGTTCCTATCGTATCTAGATTACTTAAAATACAGAAGACAGGGCCCGACATCGGTTTCACCGACCTTCTGTCGTCTCTGATACCGGGTCGGTCCTCAGTCGTCGTTGACCAAATATTCGTTCGAAACGTAGAGTCCGGCGTGAGACGCAGCCAACGCATGAATTCAACGGGGCAACGTGGATTTCTCATACCCGGTAGAGGTCGATCAGTTTCGCGACGAGCTGCGCGCATGGTTGGCCACCAATCTCACCGATGACATTGTCGCCGCGGGCCGGAGCCGCGGGTCTGATCCGCGCTCATTTGAGACGCTTCGCGCTTGGAACCGCACGATGGCCGACGCTGGCTGGGCGGCCGTATCGTGGCCACCCGAGTACGGCGGCCGCGGGGCCACGCTGCTCGAGCAGCTGGTTCACGCCGAGGAAATGACGCGCTCACGAGCTCCCATGCCGCTCAACGTGATCGGGATGAACAACATCGCACCGGCGATCATGCAGTACGGGACGGAGTCTCAGAAGCGCACGCTGCTCCCCCGGATGATGCGAGCCGACGACATTTGGTGCCAGGGAATGTCGGAGCCCGAGGCCGGTTCCGACCTTGCGTCGCTGCGTACCCGCGCGGTCCGCGATGGCGACGAGTTCGTGGTCAACGGGCAGAAGATCTGGACGTCGCTCGGG
>JAFAQO010000062.1 GCA_019246375.1 Mycobacterium sp.
ACCCGGATCGGAAATACGCCTACTGGACCAATATGGGCGCGCCGGGGTTACCGGAAGGGCGGGCCCCCAAGACAGACGATGACCTGGACTTCTATCGTGCAGACGGATCACTGGAACGCGCCGGGATGGATGGCACGCGCACCTACATCCTGCCTCCCGGATCGTTTGTCACGGGGAAACAGTTAGCCGGTGCCTGGTCGGCGGGGCGCCTGTATTGGTCTGACCGGGAGGGCGCCGCCGTGCGAAGCGTGCGACTCGACGGCACCGACTTGCGCGACGAGGTCGTGGTTGCCACCACCGAAGCCGACCGCCGGATACTGCGCAACCAGTGCGTCGGAGTCGCCGTTGACGAACAACATGGGCTGCTGTACTGGACGCAGAAGGGCCCGGCGAATGGCAATGACGGTCGGATATTTCGCACATCGCTCAACGCACCTGTTGGTGAACGTCAGATCGAAGTCCTCTGGTCGAAGCTTCCCGAACCCATCGATTTGGAACTCGACCCGGACACCAACACGATGTACTGGACAGACCGCGGCGATCCGCCACGGGGAAACACCCTGAACAAGGCTGCGATACCAGCGGTGGGCCAACCTGGCGGAGACGTGATCATGGTCGCAGCTAACTATCACGAGGCCATTGGCCTTGCTGTCGATACACAAGCCGGCGTCGTATACGTCAGTGACCTGTCCGGACAGATTCGTGCCGTGCGGCTTGACGGAAGTGGCGACCAGCTTGTGTTCAAGTCCGACAAGCCGTTGACCGGGATCGCCGGCGTCTAGCTCGCGACCGCAATACACGGTCGACAACACACCATCCAGTTCGAGAATCGAAAGGCATGGCAGTGACAACGCAAGGTACGACAGTGAATTACTCGCTTCCCACCAACATCGAGAGCCGTCCCATTGTGATTCTCGGAGCTGGCACGCTGGGCCGTCGCATCGCGATGACGTACGCCACCAGGGGTGGCGTCGTGCGCATTTACGACATTTCCGAGGGGCCCCTCAATGACGCCAAGAAGTTCATCGAGGCGGAGTTGCCCGCACTCCTGAAGTCACGCCCGGGCGGCCAACCGGCCACACTCGAATATGTCACCGATCTACTGGCGGCGGTTAAAGACGCTTGGTACATCGTCGAATCCGTCCCTGAGATTCCATCACTCAAGATCGACATCCTCGGTCAGCTCGACGAGATCGCCGAACCGGACGCCATCATCGGCACCAATTCGTCGTCCTACGAGAGCAGCGAATTGATCGGCAAGGTCAAGCATCCCGAGCGGGTGCTCAACACCCACTATGGCCAGCCGCCCGAATTTCCGCAGTTGGAACTCATGACGGACGGGCACACCGATGAGCGCATCTTCGATCTGCTAACCGAGGAACTGCCCAAGTACGGTTTCGTGGCGGCCGCCGCACGGGTGGAGAGTGTCGGTTTCATCACTAACCGGGTGTGGGCGGCAATTAAGCGCGAGTCATTGGCGGTGGTCGCCGAGGGCGTCTCCAGCCCGGCGGATTTCGATCGGCTCTGGCTCGCCGCCGGCCTCGGGACCATGGGCGTGTTCCGGCTGATCGACAAAGTGGGCCTCGATGTGGCGCTCGAGATCGAAAACAATTACCTAAAGAAGTTCCCTTACATTCCCACCAAGTCGCGTGACCTGCTGAAAAGCTATGTCGACCAAGGGAACTTGGGAGTCAAGTCAGGAGAAGGCTTCTACAACGACTATCGGTAGCAGTCATCGGTTATGCACCCACGGGCCTGAACAAGGCGGATCGACAGGCTCGTGTGGGGCGACCAATGCTCACAGGAACCGTTCTTACTACGCGGTCGGATGCCACCGCGTAAACGAAAGCCAGCCACTCAGAAAGGTTTCCGTCCATGTCATCCACTGCAGATGTCGTTGTGATCGGTGCGGGTCCGGCCGGCGTGATGGCCGCTGCTCACGCCGCCGAACTCGGTGCTCGCACTGTGCTGGTGACCCAGCAGTCATTTGGCGGTATGGCGGCCAACGACGGGCCGGTGCCCGTGCGGACGCTGGCCCATACCGCACGCCTGATGCGCAATGCGCGACAACTCGGTCAGTACGGCGTCATCATCAACGAGCCGGCGCTTGACTACCAACGACTCCTCGAACGCGTCAGCGAGGTGACCCGCGATGTTCGTCAGCGAACGACGTTAAGGACACTGATCGAGTCGCACGGCGGGATAATACGAGAAAGCACGGGACCGGTCCGTTTTGAAGATGCGCACACGATCGTCACCGACACCGGACTGCGGCTCGAATCAGAGAACTTCATCGTCTGTACGGGCGGAGTGAGCAAAAAGCTGCCCATTCCGGGCTTCGAATACACCAGCACCCACAGCGACGCGTGGAGCCTGACCGCAGTGCCGCCATCAATGATCGTCGTCGGCTGCGGCGCTACCGGCGCTCAAGTCGCCTCGGTTTTCAACACCTTTGGTACGCGCGTCGAGCTCTTCGAAGCCAGTCCGCATGTTCTGCCCGCCGAAGACGATGACGTCGCGGCTGCTGTCGCAGCGGCCTTCCAGCACGAAGGCATCAAGGTACGCCAGAACTTTGGCAGCATCGACTCGTTCGAAAAAACGCCTGCCGGTGTACGGATGACGTTCAGTAAGGACGGCAACCGCGAGACCGTTGAGGCGACGCTGGCCGTGGTGGCCGTCGGTTGGGGCGCCGACACCGATGCACTCAAACCCGGTGCCGCGGGGGTCGACGTGACACCGCGGGGGTTTCTTCAGGTCAATGACCACCTGCAAACCTCCGCACCTCATATCTTTGCCGCCGGTGACGTCACAGGACGCGTCATGCTCGCTTCCGAAGCGATGCGGGATGGCTTCGTGGCCGCCGCCAACGCCGTGCACGGACCCCGGCTACGGGTCACAGAGCACTTGATACCCGCGGGTAGCTTCACAGATCCTGAATACGCTTCAGTCGGCCTGACCGAACGGAAGGCGCGCGAAACGCACAACGTCATAACGGCAGTGTCCTATTACCGCGCATCTGTGCGCGCAATCATCGACGGGCAATCCACCGGATTGTGCAAGCTGGTTGTGGATCAGGAAACCTCCGAGATCCTCGGCTGTCATGTAGTCGGCGAACAAGCCACCGACGTCGTCCAGGTGGCTTCCATGGCGCTCGCTGCGGGACTGCGCCGCGTCGACGATCTGGCCCGCGCCACGGTCTCATTTCCGACGTACGCCGAGATACTCATCGCCACCGCAGTCAGGGCGGCAAAGAAGCTGAATCTCGAGATCGGGTGGCGCACCCATTACACCGCCTGATGTCACCGCTGGTCCCGGCCGCTCGCAGTGCGCAGTCCCATCGTGCGTACTGAGATCGCCGGTGTTGCTTGCTGATCCGGCGCCGAGGGGCTGGTGCCGTCCCGGCCCGAATAACCCGGAGAGGTAGTCGGCGTGGACCTGTACGCGCTTTCTGATGAAGCGCTCCACGGATACGCCGCGTGGCACTACACGCTAGGGTGGGGAAATCTTTTCACCGTGACGGTCGCCTTGATCGCGATCATTGCAAGCGTGGTAGTCAGCGTAATCACACTGAGACGCAATACCAATCATTTTGAGCAGAACCGCATAGACGCGCGCAACGACAAGCTGAGGGCGGAAGTGATCGACTTGATCAGCGCGCTTTCCCAACGCAGCTCGCAGGTCGAAATTGTTGTCCAACGAATAAGACAACTTGAAAACGTTGATCGACAGGCAATCCACCGGCACATCGAGGCCATGTTCTCCGAAGACCTCTGGGATTCCTATCGGCGGGCGACCTCCCACGCATTCGCCGTTCTGGCCCTTACCGAAGACAAGGAAGCCGCCGAAGCAATCGGCCTCATACTTGGGGCACTCGCAGAAATCCGGCAACTGGTTGCGACCGCCGCCGCTAACCCGTCGACGATTCACCTGGTCGAGCCCGCTGAGCTTGACAAGCTCAGCCACGCAATCGACGCCGCCATCAAGCAACTCAAGTCGTACGCCGTACGCAAGTTGGGTGTTACTGCCTACGACGAACACGGGCACCCGCTAAACAAGCTCAACGTACTCCCGGAATAGCCCACAGATGTGACGCGTGCACCAGCCAGTGAGGCGAGCGCCCGGCCCGTCGGATCCGGCGAATGCGACCCGGCCGGGCCGTGCGCACCATCGGCTACG
>JAFAQO010000718.1 GCA_019246375.1 Mycobacterium sp.
TCGCCGGGCTGGCTCGATGGCCCGTCTCCTCCTCGGTCCGCTCCGCGGACCGCATCGTCGCCGGGCGTACTGTCGGGCGATGTGAAGGTCACGGTCCTGGTCGGCGGCGTCGGCGGTGCGCGCTTCCTACTCGGTGTCCAGCAGCTTCTGGGGCTGGGCCAGTTTTCGGGCGCGCACCCGGCCGCTGGTGACCATGAGCTGACCGCTGTGGTCAACATCGGCGATGACGCCTGGATGCACGGAGTGCGTATCTGCCCCGACCTCGACACCTGTATGTACACCCTGGGCGGGGGCGTCGACCCGCAGCGCGGCTGGGGCCACCGAGGCGAAACCTGGCACGCTAAAGAGGAATTGGCGCGCTACGGGGTGCAGCCCGACTGGTTCGAACTCGGGGACCGCGACCTCGGCACCCACCTGGTGCGCAGCCAGATGCTGCGAGCCGGCTACCCGCTATCCCAGGTCACTGCGGCGCTGTGCGACCGCTGGCAGCCGGGCGCGCGGTTGCTGCCCGCCAGCGACGACCGCTGCGAAACCCATGTCGTCATCACGGACCCTGTTGACGGCAATCAGCGCGCGATCCACTTCCAAGAATGGTGGGTGCGCTACCGCGCGCAGGTCCCGACGGACAGCTTTGCCTTCGTGGGTGCCGAAAAAGCCAGCGCTTCGCGCGAAGTCGTGGAAGCGATTGAAGACGCGGACATCATCATGCTGGCGCCGTCCAACCCCGTGGTCAGCATTGGCGCCATCTTGGCCATCCCCGGCATTCGCGGCGCGCTGCGCTCGGCCGCGGCCCCGGTCGTCGGCTACTCCCCCATCGTCGGCGGGAAACCTCTGCGCGGCATGGCATATGAATGCCTGACGGTCATCGGCGTGGAGTCCACCGCAGAAGCGGTGGGCCGTCATTACGGTGCTCGTAGCGACACCGGAATCCTGGACTGCTGGCTGGTACATAACGGCGACCACGCTGAGATCGACGGGGTCGCGGTGCGCTCGGTACCGCTGCTGATGACCGACCCTAAGACCACCGCAGCGATGGTGAACGCCGGCCTGGAGCTCGCGGGCGTGGCGGCATGAGCGCCGGCGACGATGCAGAGCGCAGCGGTGAGGAGGAGCGGCGCAGCGTGACCGACCACGGCACCGCCTCGACGATCGAAATCCTGCCGGTCGCCGGGCTTCCGGAGTTCCGGCCGGGCGACGATCTGGCCGCAGCCGTCGCGCAGGCAGCACCGTGGCTGCGCGACGGCGACATCATCGTGGTTACCAGCAAGGTGGTGTCCAAATGCGAGGGGCGGCTGGTTGCGGCCCCTGAGCAGCTCGAGGAGCGAGATCGGCTGCGGCGCAAGCTCATCGACCTCGAGGCGGTTCGCGTGCTGGCCCGCAAAGGACGCACGTTGATCACCGAGAACCGGCTCGGGCTGGTCCAGGCCGCCGCCGGCGTGGACGGCTCGAACGTCGGCGCGGCGGAATTGGCGCTGCTGCCCGTCGACCCGGATGCCAGTGCCGCTGCGCTGCGCGCCGGACTACGGGAGCGGCTGGGTGTCACTGTGGCCGTGGTCATCACCGACACGATGGGCCGCGCCTGGCGCAACGGGCAGACCGACGTCGCGGTGGGCGCGGCCGGGCTGGCAGTGCTGCACGGTTACGCCGGTGCGCTCGACATGCACGGTAACGAGCTGATCGTCACCGAGATCGCGGTCGCCGACGAGGTGGCGGCGGCGGCGGATCTGGTCAAGGGCAAGCTGACCGCCATCCCGGTCGCGGTGGTGCGCGGGCTGCCGGTCGGCGATGACGGCTCGACGGCACGCGAGCTGGTGCGGTCCGGCACCGAGGACCTGTTCTGGCTCGGCACCGCCGAAGCACTTGACTCAGGTCGCCGGCAAGCTCAACTGCTGCGCCGATCGGTCCGGCAGTTCAGCGATCAGCCAGTACCGGCGCCCGTGATCGAGGCCGCCGTGGCCGAGGCGCTCACCGCTCCGGCCCCGCATCACACCCGGCCGGTGCGGTTCGTATGGCTACAAACCGCTGCGGTTCGCAGCCGGCTGCTGGACCGCATGCGAGACAAGTGGCGGTCCGACCTGACCGGTGACGGCAAGCCCGCCGATGCCGTCGAGCGACGGGTGGCGCGCGGCCAGATCCTCTACGACGCACCGGAACTCATCGTCCCGATGCTGGTGCCCGACGGCGCACACAGCTACCCGGATGCCGCCCGCACACAAGCCGAGCACACCATGTTCACGGTCGCGGTGGGGGCGGCCGTACAAGCCTTACTCGTCGCGCTGGCGGTGCGCGGGGTGGGCAGCTGCTGGATTGGCTCGACGATCTTCGCCGCGGACCTGGTCCGCAGCGAACTGGATCTGCCACCCGAGTGGGAACCGTTGGGCGCCATCGCTATCGGCTATTCCATCGAACCGGCGCAACCACGTCCACCGGCCCCGCTGGACGGAATGCTGGTGCGCAAGTGAGCGTTCGGCAGTCAACGATCGCCATGCTGGCCGGCTGGCAAGCACCGAACGCGGCGCAGGAGTCGCTGCGGCACGCCGTGCTGGCGTTCGTGCACGGCCGCGCCGACGCGTGCCGACGGGACTGCGTCCCCGGCCACATCACCGCGTCCACGTTGGTGTTCGACGACAGCGGCAGCCGGGTGCTGCTCACCCTGCACCCCCGGTTGGGCCGCTGGGTGCAGCTGGGCGGGCACTGCGAAGACACCGACGAAGACATCGTCGCCGCCGCGCTGCGCGAGGCCACCGAGGAATCCGGCGTCTCCGACCTGCGTATCAACCCCGAGCTCGTTGCGGTGCACGTGCATCCTGTCACCTGCTCGCTGGGGGTGCCGACCCGTCATCTCGACTTGCAGTTCGTCGCGCATGCACCCGCCGACGCCGAGATTGCACTCAGCGACGAATCGGTGGACTTGCGTTGGTGGCCGGCCGACGCCCTACCGACCGGAACCGACCACGCGCTCGCGTATCTGGTCGAAGCGGCGTCAAATGACCAGTTTTGACACGCTGCAGCGCTTTTCGCGTGGCATAGGTGGCCACTCGGCGGGCTTAAACGTCGGATGAATAGCGGATGCCGCCGTCGGGAAGGAAAACGCCGGGCCACACCCGCGCCCCCCGCAGCAGCTCGCAGCGGGCGCCGATATCCGCGCCGTCTCCGATCACCCCGTCGCGGATCAGTGCCCGCGGACCGACTCGCGCGCCGAAGCCGATGATCGACCGCTCGATCACGCAGCCCGCCTCGACCCGCACGCCGTCGAAAATGACCGCCCCGTCCAGGCGGGCGCCGGGGCCGATCTCGGCACCGCGCCCGACGACCGTGCCGCCGATCAGCACAGCGCCCGGAGACACCGCCGCCCCGTCGTGCACCAACTGTTCACCGCGATGACCGTGCAGCGCGGGCGATGGTGCGATGCCGCGCACCAGATCCGCCGAGCCGCGAACGAAGTCCTCCGGCGTGCCCATGTCACGCCAGTAGGTGGCGTCAACATAGCCGCAGACCTTCACGCCCTCGGAAAGCAGCGCCGGAAACACTTCACGCTCGACTGAGACCTCGCGACCGCGGGGAATCCGGTCGATGATCTCGCGCGAGAAGACGTAGCAGCCGGCGTTGATCTGGTCGGTCGGTGGATCCTGAGTCTTCTCCAGGAACGCGGTGACCCGGCCGTCTTCGGTCGGCACGCAGCCGAACGCCCGAGGGTCGGACACCCGGACCAGATGCAATGTGACGTCGGCTTGGTTGCTGTGGTGATAGTCGAGCAACTGATGCAGGTCGGCGCCGGAAAGCACATCACCGTTGAACACCAGCACGGTGTCATGGCGCAATTGCGCAGCGACGTTGGCGATGCCGCCGCCGGTCCCCAGCGGGTGCTGCTCGGTCACGTACTGCATTTGCAGGCCAAGCTTGGAGCCGTCGCCGAACTCGGCCTCGAACACCGCGGGCTGGTAAGAGGTGCCGAGGATCACGTGCTGGATGCCGGCCTCGGTGATCCGCGACAGCAGGTGGGTCAGAAACGGCAAGCCGGCCGTCGGCAACATCGGCTTGGGCGCCGACAGCGTCAATGGCCGCAATCGGGTGCCCTTGCCGCCGACCAGCACCACCGCATCGACTTCCGTGTGGGTCACTTTGCCCGCCGCCCTCCTGCTAATTTCCGCCGCGAACTGCGCACCATCAGGCGTGCGCGCGCCGCCAACCCGGCTCGCATCGTCCATCGCAGTGGGGCGCGCCGCCAACCAGGATGCCGGTCGGCAAGAAATATATAGCTGCTTTTGTGGTGAGCGTTGAGGTTATGCGCAGGATCGCGTCCGGTGGCGTGCCCTTTGTGGTGCAGCACTTCCGCCGACGGGACGTAGACGTTCAGCCAGCCGGCTTTCTGCAGCCGATCACCCAAATCGACATCCTCGAAGTACATGAAGTACCGCTCGTCGAAGCCGCCGACCTGTTCGAAGGCCGCGCGGCGCATCAGCAGACACGACCCCGACAGCCAGCCCACCGCACGTTCAGTGGGCTCAAGGCGCTCCTGGCGGTACGCCAGCGACCACGGATTGTTCCGCCACATCGGCCCGACGACGGCATGCATGCCGCCACGGACCAGGCTGGGCAGGTGGCGCGCCGACGGGTACACCGACCCGTCGGGTTCCCGGATCAGCGGACCCAGCGCGGCGGCTCCGGGCCAGCGGGCGGCGGCGTCGAGCAGCGCGTCGATACTTCCCGGACCCCACTGCACGTCGGGGTTGGCGACCACGACCCACTCGTCGGCGCCGCCGCCGTCTTCGGCGAGCTTCGCCATCGCGCGGTTTACCGCGGTCCCGTAGCCCAGGTTGGCGCCGGTGAAGAACAGTCGCACGTTGGGATAGCGCTCGACCGCCGCCTGCGGTGTTCCGTCAGTGGATCCGTTGTCGGCCATCAGCACGTTCACCGGCCGCTCGGTGGCCAGCGACAACGAGGCCAGGAAGCGGTCCAGGTGCGGGCCCGGCGAATAGGTCACCGTCACCACCGAGAGGACGTCACTCACGCGTAGAGGGTAACGGTCAGCGGTCCAGCGCCCTGGAAAGTGCTTGAGCGAGCGCGTCCCGCCACGGTCGCAGCGGCGACAGACCGGCCTCCGCCGACCGCCGGCCCGACAGCGCAGAATAGGCGGGCCGGCGCGCCGGCCGGCGCTGGTGGTGGCTGCTGACCGGTCGTATCCGCCGCGGGTCGGCTTTCAACTCTTCGAATACCGCGCGTGCTTGCTGAAATCGGGTGACCGCGCCTTCGTTGGCGGCATGCACGACAGGGCCGTGCACTCGCCCGTCGGCCACCTCCAGCAGCGCGGCGGCTAGGTCGGCCACATAGGTCGGCGAGCCGGTCTGGTCATCGACCACCTCGACAGTGCCGTCGCCGGCCGCCAGCCTGCGCATCGCAGCGACGAAGTCGTTGCCGCTGCCGCCGGTGTAGACCCAGGCGGTGCGCACCACGGTGGCCTCCGGCAGCGTCGCCAATACGGCTAATTCCCCAGAAAGCTTGGTGCGGCCGTACACACTCAACGGCGCGGTGTCATCACCGGGTTCATAGGGGCGCGGCGCTGACCCCGCGAACTCGCCGCTGAAGACGTAGTCGGTGGAGAGGTGAATCAGCTGGGCGCCGGTGCATGCGCAGGCGCGGGCGATGTGCTCAGGTCCGGCCACGTTGACCGCGTAGGCGGCGGACTCGTTGCTTTCGGCGTCGTCGACGTTGGTGTAGGCCGCGCAGTTGATCACCACATCGCCGCTTTCGATGATCCGGGTGGCAGCGACGGGATCGGTGATGTCCCACTCGGAAGATGTCAGCGCCAGCACGTCGCGGCCTTGCCGCACGGCTTCGGCCGTCAAGAAGCTGCCGACTTGGCCGCCGGCGCCAGTGATCACAATCCTCGTGGTGACGTTCACACGGCGCCGCTCCTCCTCATCGCTTCGCTCTGCATCGTCGCCGGCGGTCACACGGCGCCGCTCCTCCTCATCGCTTCGCTCTGCATCGTCGCCGGCGGTCACCAGTCTGGCACGCCGAGACCCCCGGCTACCGGCGATACTCCTGAGGCATAAGTAATCTAAAGTGATGCATGAACATCATGTGGTTCGTGTGATCGCGACCGTGGCGGCCGTCGCGGTAGTGCTGGTCACGGGAGTGGCGTGGAGCAAAATCCGATCATTCGAGGACGGCATCTACCACATGTTCGCCCCGTCACTGGGAAACGGGAGCGACGACGGTGCGATCGACATCCTGCTGGTCGGAATGGACAGCCGCACCGACGCCCGCGGCAACCCGTTGTCCGCCGAGGAGCTGGCCACGCTGCGGGCCGGCGACGACGTGGCGACCAACACCGACACCATCATCCTGGTCCGGATCCCGAACAACGGGAAGTCGGCCACCGCGATCTCGATCCCGCGTGACTCCTACGTCAAGGCGCCGGGCCTGGGCAAGACCAAGATCAACGGCGTCTACGGGCAGGTCAAGGAACAGAAGCGGGTCAGACTCGTCGAATCCGGCGTCTCGCTCGAAGAGGCCGAGGAGCGCGGAACCGAAGCCGGCCGAGAGGCGCTGATCAAGACGGTCGCCGATCTCACCGGCGTCACCGTCGACCACTACGCCGAGATCGGGCTGCTCGGTTTCGCGCTCATCACCGATGCGCTTGGCGGCGTCAATGTATGCCTCAAAGAACCTGTGTACGAACCGATGTCGGGTGCCGATTTCCCGGCCGGCTGGCAACAGCTCAACGGCCCCCAGGCGCTGAGCTTCGTCCGCCAACGCCATGAGCTGCCTCGCGGTGACCTCGACCGGGTGGTGCGACAGCAGGCGGTGATGGCGGCGCTGGCCCACCAGGTCATCTCCGGCAAGACGCTGTCCAGTCCAGCCCGGCTTGACCGGCTGCAGCAGGCCATTCAACGCTCAGTGGTGCTGTCGTCGGGCTGGGACATCATGGATTTCATCAAGCAGCTGGAGACACTGTCCGGCGGAAAGGTCGCCTTCGCGACCATCCCGGTGCTCGACGAGGCCGGGTGGAGCGACGACGGCATGCAGAGCGTGGTCCGATTGGACCCGCATCAAGTTCACGAGTGGGTCGCTAGCCTGCTGCAGGACCAAGGTCAGGAAAAAACCGAAGAACTCGCGTACACGCCCGAAAAGACCACCGCCAACGTCGTCAATGACACCGACATCAACGGGCTGGCAGCTGCGGTGTCACAAGCCTTGACCCAGAAGGGCTTTACCGCAGGCACCGTCGGCAACAATGACGCCGGCCACGTGGCCAGCAGCCAGGTGCAGGCCGCCACCGCCGGCGACGTGGGCGCGAAGGCAGTTGCCAAAGACCTCGGCGGGTTGCCGGTGATCG
>JAFAQO010000089.1 GCA_019246375.1 Mycobacterium sp.
ATTTGGTGGGCCAACTCGACCAGCAACTGCAGGGGGCATCCCATCGCTCGGCGATGACCTACGGCGAACCGCCGCCACCGCCGGTGCCATGGCGCCACCCGCGAGTCCCAGCGGCCGGCCCCGGCCCCCGTTTTCTCGACGCCCCGGGCCAGCCGGTCGGCATGGTCGCGGCCGTGGTCAGCAACGGCACCACCGTCAATGCCGGTTACCTCACCAGCACAGGATCTAGGGCCGGGCTGACCGATTCCGCCAAGGCCCAGCTGGCCGCGATTCCTCACCAACGCACCCCGGTGACTCGCAATCTCGACGGCTTAGGCCGATACCGCATCACCGCCGCCCGTAGCCGAATCCGCGGCGATGTCATCGTCACCGGACTTTCCATGTCGAATGTCGACGCCACGTTGGTTCGGATGCTGCTGATTTTCGTGGTGGTCACGCTGATTGCGTTGGCGGCCGCGACGACTGCAGGCATTGTCATTATCCGGCGGGCTCTGGCGCCACTGCGGCGGGTGGCACAAACCGCGAGCGAAGTCGTCGATTTGCCGTTAGACCGCGGGGAGGTCGCGCTGCCGGTGCGGGTGCCCGAACCCGATGCGAACCCATACACCGAAGTGGGGCAACTTGGGTCGGCGGTGAACCGCATGCTCGACCACATCGCGGCGGCGCTGTCGACCCGACAAGCCAGCGAGACCCGAGTCCGCCAGTTCGTCGCCGACGCCAGTCATGAGCTGCGTACACCGCTGACCGCGATTCGGGGGTACACGGAACTGGCGCAACGGATGCACAACGACACCGACGCGCTGGCGCACGCGATGAGCCGCGTGCAATCCGAGACCGAACGGATGACCCGCCTCGTCGAGGATCTACTGCTGCTTGCCCGCTTGGACTCCGGCCGGCCATTGGAACGCGAACCGGTGGATTTGTCGCGGCTGGCGGTCGACGCGGTCAGCGACGCGCATGTGGCTGGACCCGATCATGAATGGAAGCTCGACCTGCCTCCCGAGCCAGTAGTCGTCCGCGGTGATCCGGCACGGCTGCACCAGGTAGTGACCAACCTGCTCGCCAATGCCCGCATCCACACCGGCCCGGGAACCGTGGTGACGACCAGACTGACTGCCGACTCGACGCATTCGGTGCTCAGCGTGACCGACAACGGACCCGGCATTCCCGAGCACCTGCAGTCAGAGATCTTCGAGCGGTTCGCCCGCGGCGATACCTCTCGCTCGCGTAAGGGCGGCAGCACCGGACTGGGGCTGGCGATCGTGTCGGCGGTGGTCAAAGCCCACGATGGCACGATCACGGTGCACAGCGAGCCGGGCCATACCGAGTTCACGGTAAGGTTGCCGCTCAGGACCGACGCTTGAGCCGGGCTGCCGCGCGAAAAATGGCGGTTTATCCCTGCGATGACGGAGCCTGCTACACCGCCAAAGTCGCGAAACGAAGACGCACTGCGGACCAAGCCAATTCGGCTGCGGTGCATCGCGCTCGAAAGATCGCCCGCAGGTCCCGCAGTAGGCGAGTCTGCGTTTGGGCGGCCGCTACGAAAACAATCCGCCACAATACAAATGAATTTCTCTCATTTGCTCGCGGCGGTCGGCAAGGGATTTCAAGTAGCGGGCTATCCTGGTCGGACGCGCGACTTGCGGGATTACGCTGCCTGGATTGCCAAAGACACCGTGCCATGATCTACCCCGTGTGAGTGAGACTTTCAGGGCCGCTGGGGATGTCACTAAGGAGATTCCATGTCGAAGTCGGATGTTGCGGTGTTGCTGGCATTGTTGGCCGCGTTGGCGTCGGCGCTTGGCGGCGTCGTTCGTCAGCGCTCTGCGCAAGAGATTACTGATGACCCGGTGGGTCCTCTGGAGTTGTTTCGCTTGTCGTTGCGGGACAGCCGGTGGTGGATCGGCGGCGGGGGAGCGGTGGCCAATTACGGGTTGCAGGCTGGGGCGCTTGCGCTTGGGTCGGTGATGTTGGTGTCGGCGTTGCAGATGACGGCACTGCTGTTCGCGTTGCCGATTTATGCGTGGCTGGCTTCTCATCGGGTGAGTCGCCGGGAGTGGCTGTGGGCGGCGCTGCTGGCGGGCGCCGTGGCGATCGTTTTGACCGTCGGCGGTCCGACGGCCGGGCAGTCGCGGGCCTCGGCGGAAACGTGGACGGTGGTGGCCGCGGTGATGGGCCCGATGTTGGTGTTGTGTGTGCTAGGGGCGCGGATTTTCTCGGGTCCGGTGGCCGCGGTGTTGCTGGCGCTGGTATCGGGTTCGTCGATGGCCCTGTTCGCGGTGCTGACCAAGGGCGTGGTCGAGGTGCTCAAACATGGTGTGGTGACGGCGCTGCGGACGCCGGAGTTCTATGCCTGGTTAGCGATTGCGCTGGTCGGGATGATTTTTCAGCAGGCTGCATTTCGGGCGGGTTCGATGAGCGCGTCGTACCCAACGATGACGGTGGCCAAGCCAGTGGTGGCATGGCTGCTGGGGATCACGGTGCTCGGTGAAACCCTCAACGCCGATGGCGCGGGATTATTCGTGCTGGCCGCAGCGGTGGTGCTCACGATTGTGGCGACCACGGCCTTGGCCCGCGACGAAGCCGTGGCGGTGGAACACAATGCCGAACCACAAGTGCAATTGGCCGACGAAGGGCGACCCCTCACGGCCCCCGTCGCGCCCAATTGATCAGACCCGGCCCGTAGCGTTCCGGCCGGACCGATCGAGCGTTTCTTTTCCCGGTGCAGCCCTGCTGATGGCAATGTCATGCGGGTGGACCAGAAACCTCCGACCGCGGTCATCGAGTCAGCACACCGGCAACACCATCTACCGCTCGACGACACAACTGATTTCGACGATGCCGATCGCGGATTCATCGCAGCGCTGTCACCCTGCGTCATAACGGCGGCCGACGGCCGCGTGGTGTGGGACAACGATGTCTACGAATTCCTCACCGGCGAAGCACCAACATCGGTCCATCCCAGCCTATGGCGGCAATCGACTCTGGCGGCAAAGCAGGGCCTCTACAAAGTTGTGCGGGGGATTTACCAGGTCCGCGGGTTCGATATTTCGAACATCACCTTCGTCGAGGGCGATACCGGTCTCATCGTGATCGACCCCTTGGTGTCTACCGAGGTGGCCTCGGCGGCGCTGGCTTTGTACCGCAGCCACCGCGGTGACCGGCCCGTCGTCGC
>JAFAQO010000032.1 GCA_019246375.1 Mycobacterium sp.
CCGACCTGATGCAGGAAGCCAAAAGCGGGCTGGTCGCTCACCTGGAAGCGTTCGCCGGCAACACTATTGAGTTCATCCGGAGTGAGAGCCCGCTGTTGATCGACGGTATCGGTATCCCCGATATCGACGTGGACTTGCGCGGTCGTCATGTCGTGGTGGTGGCCGACGAGCCGACGGCCGCCGATGACCTGAAGGCGCTCAAACCGTTCATCAAGGAATACCGGCCGGTGATGATCGGGGTTGGTAGCGGAGCCGACGTCTTGCGCAAAGCGGGCTATCGACCGCAAATCATCGTCGGCGACCCTGGCCAGCTCAGTACCGAGGTGCTCAAGTGCGGCGCTCAAGTCGTGCTGCCGGCTGACGCCGATGGCCACGCGCCCGGCCTGGAACGCATCCAGGATCTCGGGGTCGGTGCGATGACGTTTCCGGCTGCCGGCTCGGCCGCTGATCTCGCGCTGCTGTTGGCCGATCACCACGGTGCCGCGCTGCTGGTCACGGCCGGACACACCGCCAACATCGAAACGTTCTTCGACCGAACACGCCAGCACAGCAACCCCTCGACCTTCCTCACCAGGCTCAGAGTGGGCGAGAAACTGGTGGACTCACGGGCGGTGGCGACCCTGTACCGCAACCGCATCTCAGCCGGCGCGATCGCGCTATTGATCCTGACGATGCTGATCGCGGTGATTGTCGCGCTGTGGGTATCGCGAACTGAGGCAGTCGTCATGCACTGGGTTGTCGACTACTGGAACCGCTTCTCCCTGTGGGCGCAGGGCTGGATCACCTAGGAGGGCTCGCCAGTGATTTCTCTACGCCAACACGCGATCTCGCTGGCTGCGGTGTTCCTGGCGTTGGCAGTTGGAGTCGTCCTCGGTTCCGGCTTGCTTTCTGACACCCTGTTGTCCGGACTGCGAGAGGAAAAGCGCGACCTCCACAGTCAGATCAACGCGCTCAACGACCAGAAGAATGTCCTGAACGAAAAGCTTAGCGCGGCAAACAATTTCGATTCACAATTGGCGGATCGCATCGTACACGGCACGCTGGCAAGCAAGTCCGTGATAGCCTTCCGCACCCCCGATGCACGCGACGACGACGTCGCGGCGATATCGAAAGTCATCGGCCAGGCCGGAGGCGCGGTCACCGGCATAGTGTCGCTTACCCAGGAATTCGTAGACGCCAACTCCGCGGAGAAGCTACGCACGGTGGTGAACTCGTCGATCCTGCCCGCGGGCGCCCAGTTGAGCACCAAGTTGGTCGACCAAGGTTCGCAAGCCGGCGACCTGCTCGGGATCGCATTGCTGATCAACCGTGATCCCGCCGTTCCCGTCGTCGACGACGCGCAGCGGGACACGGTTTTGGCCGCGCTGCGCGACACCGGGTTTATCTCCTACCCGTCGTCCTCTGACACGCATATCGGCGCGGCCAACGGCGCCGTCGTCATCACCGGCGGTCGACTCGGCGACGATGCCGGTAACCAGGGTGTCACCGTGGCGCGGTTCGCCGCCGCGCTCGCCCCCCACGGTTCGGGCGTCGTATTGGCCGGTCGCGACGGTGCCGCCAGCGGGACGGTCGCCGTCGCCGTGACCCGCGCCGATCCAAGCATGGCGTCCGCAATCAGCACCGTCGATGACCTCGACGGCGAGCAGGGAAAGATCACCACCGTCCTGGCGCTACAGGACCTGATCAACGGTGGTCACACTGGTCAATACGGCATCGGGCACGGCGCTACGGCGGTTACCGTCGCGCAGTAGCCCGGCGACGATGCGGGCCGGGTGCCGCCGGAGAAGGCGGACAATTGAGCCCAACGGGCCGCCGGGCGTGTTAGCGACGGCCCGGCGCCGTCGGTGTTAGGGTGGGATTCCGTGGGTCGGCAGGCCCAGTGCTCGAACGCTACAACAAGCTAGCCCTGCCCGTCTTCACGGAGGCTCCATTGCGCAGGCACCCGCAGACCGCCACGAAGCACCTCTTCGTGAGCGGCG
The DNA here is from genome assembly GCA_019246375.1 of Mycobacterium sp. Classification (GTDB taxonomy): domain Bacteria; phylum Actinomycetota; class Actinomycetes; order Mycobacteriales; family Mycobacteriaceae; genus Mycobacterium. The sequence goes on from JAFAQO010000032.1 coordinate 1,980, forward strand.
GCGTCGCTTCCTCGCTCGGCAAGGGGCTGACCGCCAGCAGTCTCGGACAGTTGCTGACCGCGCGCGGGTTGCACGTAACCATGCAGAAACTCGACCCATACCTCAACGTCGATCCGGGCACGATGAACCCGTTCCAGCACGGCGAAGTCTTTGTGACCGAGGACGGCGCCGAGACGGATCTTGACGTCGGTCACTACGAGCGATTTCTTGACCGCGATCTTTCCGGCTCGGCGAATGTGACTACGGGGCAGGTCTATTCGACTGTGATCGCCAAAGAACGCCGCGGCGAGTACCTCGGCGACACCGTGCAGGTCATCCCGCACATCACCGACGAGATCAAAAGACGCATCCTGGCGATGGCCGAACCCGATGCCCAGGGAAACCGCCCAGACGTGGTCATCACCGAAATTGGCGGCACGGTCGGGGATATCGAGTCGCAGCCCTTTCTGGAGGCGGCGCGGCAGGTCCGCCACGATCTCGGCCGGGAAAACGTCTTTTTTCTCCATGTGTCCCTGGTGCCCTACTTGGCGCCCTCGGGCGAGTTGAAAACCAAGCCGACCCAGCACTCGGTGGCTGCGCTGCGCAGCATCGGTATCACTCCGGATGCCCTGATCCTGCGCTGCGACCGTGATGTACCCGAACCGTTGAAGAACAAGATCGCGCTGATGTGCGACGTCGACATCGACGGCGTCATCTCCACCCCGGATGCGCCGTCGATCTACGACATCCCCAAGGTGTTGCACCGCGAGGAGCTCGACGCGTTCGTGGTGCGCCGGCTCAACCTGCCGTTCCGGGATGTCGACTGGACCGAGTGGGACGACCTGCTGCGCAGGGTGCACGAGCCGCAGGAAACGGTCCGAATCGCGCTGGTGGGCAAGTACATCGAACTCTCCGACGCCTACTTGTCGGTGACCGAGGCGCTGCGGGCCGGCGGGTTCAAGCACCGCGCGAAAGTAGAAATGCGCTGGGTGCCATCGGACGAATGCGAAACGGGAAGCGGCGCCGCCGCAGTGCTGGAGGATGTGCACGGCGTGCTGATCCCCGGCGGATTCGGTATCCGGGGAATCGAAGGCAAGATCGGTGCTATCCGCTATGCCCGGTCGCGGGATTTGCCGGTCTTGGGGCTGTGTCTGGGCCTGCAGTGCATCGTGATCGAGGCTGCGCGGTCGGTTGGTCTCGCCGAAGCCAACTCGGCTGAGTTCGACCCGGCCACACCCGATCCCGTTATCTCCACCATGGCCGACCAACAGGAAATCGTTGCCGGTGCTGCGGATCTCGGTGGCACCATGCGGCTAGGAGCGTATCCCGCGGTCCTGGAACCGGACTCGATCGTTGCCCGCGCGTATCAAACAACACAGGTCTCTGAGCGGCACCGGCACCGTTACGAGGTCAACAATGCCTACCGCGAGAAGATCGCCGAAAGCGGCCTGCTGTTCTCAGGGGCTTCACCGGATGGCCGTCTGGTGGAATTCGTCGAATATCCGCCTGATGCCCATTCGTTCATCGTCGGTACCCAAGCGCATCCCGAGTTGAAGAGCCGGCCCACCCGGCCACACCCGCTGTTTGTCGCATTCGTCGGAGCTGCCATCGATTACAAGGCCGCCGAGCGGTTGCCAGTGGAGATTCCCGAGCCACGAGCGAACGGTAGCGAGCATCGAGCCAGCGTCAGCCAACCGCAACCCGAACCAGCGGCTCGTGGCTGAACACGTCTTTGAGACGATATCGTCGGAAACCCTGCATTCCGGAAAGATTTTCGCGCTTCGCAAGGATCAAGTCCGCATGCCCGGCGGCAAAATAGTGAACCGGGAAGTCGTCGAGCACTACGGCGCGGTAGCCGTCCTGGCGATGGATGACGACGCCAGAATCCCCATGGTGTACCAGTACCGCCATCCGATCGGTCGACGGCTGTGGGAGCTGCCCGCCGGACTGCTCGACGTCGACAGCGAGGCGCCGCACCTCACGGCTGCCCGAGAGCTCCGGGAGGAGGCCGGCCTGGATGCACGCGATTGGCGAGTGCTCGTCGACCTCGACTCCACACCGGGATTCAGCGACGAATCGGTGCGGGTGTACCTGGCCACCGGGCTCACAGACGTCAGTCGGCCGGAAGCACATGACGAAGAAGCCGACATGACGTTGCAATGGCTACCGCTCGCGGAGGCGGTTCGTCAGGTGTTTTCCGGCGATATCGTCGATTCCCTTGCGGTTGCCGGAATTTTGGCCGCGCACGCGGTGAAACAGGGTGTCGCCCAGCCGCGCCCGGTGGACGCCCCGTGGATCGACAAACCGACGGCGTTCGCCGCACGACAGGCCGACCGGTGACCACGACGTTGCGGCCGGCGCTAAACACACAGCTGCAGAACTACCTCGACCACCTGACGATTGAACGGGCGGTGGCGGCCAACACCTTAAGCTCCTACCGGCGGGACCTGCGCCGCTACGCCGAGCACCTGACGCTGCGCGGGATCGACGACCTGGCCAAGGTCAGCGAGGATGACGTCAGTGAATTCCTGATGGCGCTGCGGCGGGGGGATGCGTCCACGGGTGCGTCTGCGCTGTCGGCGGTGTCGGCGGCGCGCGCCCTGATCGCGGTGCGTGGCCTACACCGGTTTGCCGCCGCAGAGGGGTTCGCCGACGTCGATGTGGCGCGGGCCGTCAAACCGCCGACTCCTGGGCGCCGACTGCCCAAGAGCCTGACCGTCGACCAGGTGCTGGCGCTGCTCGCAGGCGCGGGCGGCGACAGCCCGTCGGATGGTCCGCTGACCCTGCGCAACCGGGCGCTGCTGGAACTGCTGTACTCGACCGGATCGCGGATCTCGGAGGCCGTCGGGCTCGATGTCGACGACATCGATACCCAAGCCAGGTCGGTGCTGCTGCGCGGCAAGGGCGGCAAGCAGCGGCTGGTACCGATCGGCCGGCCCGCCGTGGAGGCGCTCGATGGTTACCTGGTGCGAGGACGTCCCGAACTGGGGCGCCGCGGTCGCGGGACGCCGGCCATCTTCCTCAATGCGCGCGGCGGCCGTTTGTCGCGGCAAAGTGCGTGGCAAGTGCTCCAGGACGCGGCTGAGCGAGCCGGGATCACTTCGGGTGTGTCGCCGCACATGTTGCGGCATTCGTTCGCCACCCACCTGCTCGACGGCGGCGCCGACGTCCGGGTCGTGCAGGAACTCCTGGGCCACGCCTCGGTGACGACGACGCAGATCTACACGTTGGTCACCGTGCACGCATTGCGCGAGGTGTGGGCCGGGGCGCACCCGCGGGCACGCTAGCCGGGCAATCAGTTCGAGCCGAGGTACTCCGACTCGAGTACCAGATCTGGGATCAAGGTCTGGTACTCGGCGTGCGTCTTGTGTTCGATGGTGCGCCACAAAGTGCCCTCTTGCCGTCGCATGTATTCCCGGTACTTCGGTGCGCCCGGCATCTTGACGTTGTCGGCCACCACGATCGCGCGTGGATGCAGCCATCCGCGGTCGAGGATGCTCTGCAGATCGGTCACATAGGCGCTCTTGTCGTGATCGAGGAACAGGAAGTCCAGCGAACCGGCGGTGAAGCCGTGCTGCCCGGCCAGCGCTTCCAGGGTGCGCCCGCCGTCGCCGATGGTGCCGACCACACACGTGACCCGCTCGGCGACTCCGGCGTGAGCCCAGATTTGGCGGGCGTTGACGGCGTTGGCTTCGGCGAGTTCGACCGAATACACCTTCGCGGCGGGGGCGGCGCGGGCAATCCGCAGCGCGCCGTACCCGCAGTAAGTGCCCAGTTCCAGCGCCAGCTTCGGGTCGGCCCGCCGGACGGCGGCGTCGAGCAGCGCCCCTTTCTCGTCGCCCACATTGATCAGCATCGACTTCTCGTACGCGAACCGGTCGATCGTGGCCAGCACGTCGTCGACGTCGCCGGCTTTGGCGTTTTTCAGCACGTATTCGAGCGCAGCGGCTTCGCGTCCATCGCCGATCTGCCCCGTCGTCGTGATGTTGCGGGCACCGGTCGCCATTCGCCAGACTGACCAACGCAAAAACGGAATCCGCTGCTTGAGACTCATGGAGGAGACGATAGTCCGGTGACAAGGCGGGCCGGAACGGCCGGGGAGCCGTGCACATTGAAGTCAGCCGGCTGCCAGCGTCGAATATTGGCTGCTGGTTGCGTTGCCTGCGGTTCACACGGCGCGGGCGCGCGCAGCCGTTAGACTTTCCTCCGATGTCCGCCACTACTCACCTGCTTGTGCGTTCGATGACAAGCCGCGACCACGCATGATGACCGCCGACGCCGACAGCGGCGCTCCAGTCGGGCTGACCGGACGGCCGCCGCGCGCGATCCCCGACCCCAAGCCACGGACCTCCCACGGTCCGGCCAAAGTCGTCGCGATGTGCAACCAGAAGGGC
>JAFAQO010000190.1 GCA_019246375.1 Mycobacterium sp.
AGTTGTTCTTGCCCAGCTCCTGCGGGTCGGCGCCGCCGATGATCCGCTTCTGCGTCCAGTACAGCTCGTGTGAACCGGCCTCGTCGGAGACCCAGTCCTCATCGGGGTGCCAGAACGGGTCGGCCTCCAAGATGACTATTCGCCAGCCGGCACGGGCCAGCCGCTGGGCCAGCACCGAGCCGCCGGCGCCGGCGCCGACGACCACCAGATCGACCTGCTCGTCGTCGTGATAGCGGCGCATGGTGGACTCACCCGGCAGGTTGCGCGAATGCACGTCGAGCAGGAATCGGGAATCGTTGTCGGGCGGTCCGAGCGAGCCCTTGAGCAAGCCGCGCCAGAAGTCACGCATCGAGCTCTCCTTGGTCGATCATTTTGACCGGATCTTTGGCGGTGGCGCTAGGCTTCTCGAACGGCTCGCGTGTCCCGCTAGCGCCCATCCGCATAAAGCCGCGGGGATAGGCCGGGCCGCCGAACCCGATCTCATTCCATGCCCACGGATGGCTGTAGAAAGCACCAAGCGCCATCCGCATCACCACCGACCACGCGCGCGAAACGTTCAACTTTTCCCAGCTGCCGCCGTATAGCTGCTGGTGGGCGAACCGCTCGACGACGGATTGGCGGGTTTCAGGCGCAGCCTCGGCGAACGACTCGGCGCCTGCGTCTCGGGCCGCTTCATCCAAGCCGGCCAGCACCAGCCGCCAGGTATCCCGGTCGTCGGGCATGTCTTCGTACTGATAGCCGTCGAGCCGGCCGTCGGCGAGCTTGGCGTCGACGACCTCGGCCACCGGTATCCGCGGCTCGGCGTCCTGCGCGAGCACCGTGTCGCAGAACGCACGCAGCGTCAGCTCCTGCAAGGAATCGAAGAACCGCAGCGGTCCCGGCTCCTCCAGCCGCGCCAGCACCACCCGCTTGGTTGCCTCGTCCCAGGTGTCGACGGTGGAGAGCACGTCGAAGTCGGGATAGCGCCCGATCATCTGCGGTGTGGTGCCGCAGCGCTGGCGCGGCAGCCACGACGGATGCAGCGGTTTGCCTTCGGGCCGCAGGTTCGGTAGGTGCTCACCCTTGGAGATGTCGGTCATCGAGACTCACTTCTCGCGGCGCAGGATCGCGGCCAGCAAGCCCATCGCTCCCACGATGCTCATCAGCCCCGGCGCGGCGATCGGCGGCCCCATCGGCACGTTGTAGTTGGCCAGCCGCCAGCCGCCCGGTCTGCGGGATACGCCGCGGACGTGGAGGTATTGCCCGAGCAGCCCGTTAGCCGCGTACACCCCCGCGGTGATCGGCAGCCACCGCTTGGCCCAGCGCCGGGAGAATACGCCGCCGATCCCGGCGACGACCACGGGCGGGGTGACCACAATCGGGCTCCACATCCATTTGTTGCCGAAGCTCGCGCGGTAATGCTCGAAGTAAATCTCTGCGGTCGTGATCAACGCCGCGAACGCGGTCAAGCCCGACAACGAGCGTTCAAAACGACCGTGCGAGATATTGCGCAACACCCGATCGACGAAGAACTCCGCCTCCTCGACCAAATCTCCAGCACTTCCTGACTTGTCCATAAGCAACATCGGCCGTCTCCTTCCATGTCGTCGAGGGGCCGCGAGAGTGATGCGTGGCCGCCGCATCGGCGAATTCCCCGAATCGGCCGCGCGCACACTTGACTCTTGGCGTCCGTCGGGGGCTGGGGCGGCCGTGGCAGCATTGAGCAGGATGATTACTCGTCGCGAGCTTCCCGAATCGCCGTATCTTGCTGCGGCCAGCGGCCGCAAACCGCACTGGGTCCCGGTGTGGTTCATGCGGCAGGCCGGCCGCTCGCTGCTCGAGTACCGGGCGTTGCGGGAACGACACAGCATGCTGGCGGCCTGCTTCGACGCCGAGTTGATTTGCGAGATCACGCTGCAACCGGTACGCCGCCACCACGTCGACGCGGCGATTCTGTTCTCGGACATCGTCGTCCCGCTGCGGGCCGCCGGCATCGACCTGGACATCGTTGCCGACGTCGGGCCGGTGATCGCCCACCCCGTGCGCGGCTCGGCCGATGTCGCAGCGGTGAAACCCCTTGCGCCGCAAGCCGTCCAGCCGGTCTCAGAGGCGGTTGCGCTGCTGGTTGCCGCACTCGGCGACGTCCCGCTGATCGGTTTCGCCGGTGCGCCGTTCACGTTGGCGTCCTACCTGGTGGAGGGCGGCCCCAGTCGCCACCATGCCCGGACCAAGGCGATGATGCTGGCCGATCCGGTCGCCTGGCATGCGCTGATGGCCAAGCTCACCGACCTCACCATTGCCTTTCTGCGGGTCCAGCTCGACGCCGGCACGGACGCCATCCAGGTCTTCGATTCCTGGGCCGGAACGCTGTCGCTGGCCGACTACCGCGAGTATGTACTCCCCTACAGTGCGCGGGTGTTCGGCACGCTGGCCGAGCATGAGGTGCCGATGACGCACTTCGGTATCGGGACCGCCGAGCTACTGGGCGCGATGTCGACCGCTGGTGCCACGGTCGTCGGTGTCGACTGGCGGACTTCGCTGGTTGATGCCGCTGCCCGCGTCGAGCCGGGCACCGCACTGCAGGGCAACCTCGATCCGGTGGTGGTGCTGGCGGGCTGGCCGGCGGTGGAGCGCGCCGCCCGCGCGGTGGTCGACGACGGGCGGCACGCCGTCGACGCCGGTGCGTCCGGACACATCTTCAACCTGGGGCACGGGGTGCTGCCGGACACCGATCCCGGTGTGCTGACGGAGCTGGTGTCGTTGGTCCACACCCTATGACCTCCTCCTGCTGTGTTGTAGGCGGCGGCATCTCGGGATTGACGGCGGCCTACCGGCTGCGGGCGGTCGCTGGTGACGATGCGACGATCACGCTGTTCGAGCCGGCCGACCGGCTCGGCGGCGTGTTGCGCACCGAACGCGTCGGAGGGCAGCCGATGGACGTGGGCGCCGAGGCGTTTGTGGTGCGCCGGCCGGAAGTGCCGGCGCTGCTGGCCGAACTGGGCTTGGCCGATCGCCAACTGGCCACCACCGGTGCTCGGCCGCTGATTTACAGCCAGGACCGGCTGCATCCGCTGCCACCACAGACGGTGGTTGGGATCCCGTCGTCGGCCACGTCGATGGCTGGGCTGGTCGACGACGCGACGATCGCTCAAATCGAAAGTGAGCCGACCCGCCCACTGAGCTGGCGACCTGGCAGCGATCCGTCCGTCGCGCAGTTGGTGGCCGATCGGTTCGGCGAGCAGGTGGTGGCCCGGTCGGTGGATCCGCTGCTGGGTGGGCTGGATGCGGGCTCGGCGGCGACGATCGGTCTGCGTGCGGCGGCGCCCGGACTCGCCGCGGCCCTCGATGGCGGCGCCACCAGCCTGACCGATGCCGTCCGCGCAGCGCTGCCCACGATCACCGCCGGGCCGGTGTTCGGTGCGGTGGACGGCGGCTACACGGTGCTAATCGACGAGCTGGTTCGCCGCAGCCGGCCGCACTGGGTGAAAGCGGCGGTGCAGCGGATCGAGCACGGCGAACCGGGCTGGGCGGTGCGCGACGACACCGGTGCCGATTGGCGCGCCGACGCGGTAATCCTGGCCGTTCCCGCGCCACGGCTGGCGCGTCTGGTCGAGGGCATCGCGCCGCGCACGGCGTCGGCCGCCAGCCGGATCACGAGTGCGTCGTCGGCGGTCGTGGCGCTGGCGATGCCCGCCGGCACCGCGTTTCCGGAGCACTCCGGGGTGCTGGTTGCGACCGGGGAAGGGTTGCGAGCCAAGGCGATTACCCTGTCGTCACGCAAATGGGGTCGCCGCGGTGACACCGAGCTGGTGCGGCTGTCGTTCGGGCGGTTCGGCGACGTCCCCGAAGATCAAGCTTGCCGGGCCTCCGACGACGACTTGCTGGCCTGGGCGGTGCACGACCTGGCGACCGTTTTTGGCGTGGCCGCCGACTCGGTGGACGTGTTCGTGCAGCGCTGGATCGACGCGATGCCGCAGTACGGGCCCGGCCATGCCGACATGGTGGCCGAACTGCGGGCGGGCCTGCCCCCGACCATCGCCGTCGCGGGCAGCTACCTCGACGGAATCGGCGTGCCGGCCTGCATCGGGGCGGCCGGCCGGGCGGTCACCTTGGCGGTCCGAGCCCTGAAACCAGAAGTGGCACGATAGAGCCTATGGCCCGCCTGGACTATGACTCCTTGAACGCCACACTGCGCTACCTGATGTTTTCGGTGTTCTCGGTTCGTCCGGGAGCACTCAGCCCAGAAGGAGATGCGCGGGACGACGTCGTCGAGGAGACGGCCACCTTTTTCAAGCAGCAGGAGGAACGCGGCGTGGTGGTGCGCGGCCTCTATGACGTGGCCGGCCTGCGCGCGGACGCCGATTTCATGATCTGGACGCACGCCGAGCGCGTCGAAGCGCTGCAGGCGACGTATGAGGATTTCCGGCGCACGACGGTATTGGGGCGGGCGTGCACACCGGTGTGGAGCAGCGTGGCGCTGCACCGGCCGGCGGAGTTCAACAAGAGCCACATCCCCGCATTTCTCGCCGGTGAGGAGCCGGGGGCGTACGTCTGCGTCTATCCGTTCGTGCGGTCCTACGAGTGGTATCTGCTGCCCGACGAGGAGCGTCGCCGCATGCTCGCCGAACACGGTATGGCCGCCCGCGGCTACAAAGACGTCCGCGCGAACACGGTGCCGGCGTTCGCGCTCGGCGACTACGAGTGGATTCTCGCGTTCGAGTCTCCTGAGCTGCATCGCATTGTCGATCTGATGCGGGAGCTGCGGGCCACCGACGCTCGCCGGCACACCCGCGCGGAGACACCGTTCTTCACCGGACCGCGGGTGCCGGTCGAGCAGCTCGTGGCTGCCCTGCCTTAAGCCTGACCTTAGGCAGGGGTCACGTTAGGTGTCTACCCTCGGCGTCATGACGTCCGCTGAGGATCCCGCCCGCTTCGAAGAGATGTATCGCGATGACCGGATCGCACACGGGTTGCCTGCTGCCACGCCGTGGGACATCGGCGGCCCGCAGCCGGTCGTCCAACGACTGGTAGCGCTGGGCGCGGTCAAGGGAGAGGTGCTCGACCCCGGCACCGGCCCGGGCCATCATGCGATCTACTACGCGTCGAAAGGCTACTCGGCCACCGGCATTGACGCCTCGCCGACCGGTCTCGAGCGCGCGCGGGAGAACGCACGCAAAGCCGGGGTGTCGGTGAACTTCCAGCTGGCCGACGCGACAAAGCTGGAAGGACTGGAGAACCGCTTCGACACCGTCGTCGACTGCGCCTTCTACCACACGTTCAGCACCGACCGCGAGTTACAGCACTCTTATGCGAAGGCTCTGCACCGGGCGACCAAACCCCGAGCGCGGCTGTACATGTTCGAGTTCGGCCCGCACAACGTCAACGGTTTTTCCATGCCGCGATCGCTGTCCGAGGACGACTTTCGCCATGTACTTCCGCCGGCCGGTTGGGAGATCACCTACCTGGGTCCGACCACCTACCAGATCAACATGAGCGTGGAAACCCTCGAGATGATGGCCGCCCGCAATCCCGACATGGTCGACCGGATCCAGCCCGTCCTGGAACGGTTCCGGGTCATTGAACCGTGGCTGACCAACGGCCGCGCACACGCCCCGTTCTGGGAAGTGCACGCCACGCGGGTGGACTGACGGCGTTTCATCCAGATCGCCGCTATGGCTGTTGAAGACAGGGATCTAGGACCCTGGAGGCGATTTCGGCGGTCAGGAAGGCACCAGCCGCAGCGAAATCGAGTTGATGCAATAGCGCAGGTCCGTCGGAGTGGGGTAACCCTCGCCGGAGAAGACATGACCGAGGTGGCTGTGGCAGTTGGCGCACAGCACTTCGGTACGGGCGGTGCCCATCGAGTGGTCCGGACGCAGGATGACCGCGTTCGAGCTTGACGGATCGAAGAACGATGGCCAGCCGCAATGCGATTCGAATTTCTCCGTGGAGCGGAACAACTCGGCGCCGCAGGCCCGGCATTGGTAGACGCCGTCGGTCTTGGTGTCGGTGTACTCACCGGTGAAGGGCCGCTCGGTGCCGGCGCGACGCAGTACGGCGAACTCCTCCGGAGTGAGCTTTTGCCGCCATTCGTCGTCGCTGAGTTGCACCTGCGGACGCGACGGACTCTCAGAAGTCATCAGCGCCACTCCTCCTCATCGCATCGCTGAAGCATCGTCGCTGGCGCGACTCATGCATCCACGCTAGCGCTATTGCGGGCCGCTTTGGGAGCCGTCAGCCACGCCGGATCTATCCCGCTGTCCAGCCGGTTTTCGGCTTTGGCGTCCAGATAGCGGAAATAGAGCACCGAGAACGTCACGATGAGCAGCAACGCCCAGCCGTACGTGATCTTCAAATAATCTAGCGGGCGTCCAATGTACATCCACTTGTAAAGCAGCCACTTGTCTAGCGTCAGGAAGCCGTAGATGCCCAGCCACGCCGGCCAATTGCGGATCACCGAGTTGGGCAGCACCACCGTCATCAGGAACGGAAACAGCATCATCGAGTAGTAGCCCTGCGCCAGCGACAACACCAGCCACGACCACAGCAACAGCACACCCGATGACGTCGCCATCCAGAACAGCGGGTCGCGGGTGCGGTAGTAGCGGTACAGCAGCCACAAACTGGCGATGGCGATCAACGTGAACAGAATCCGCATGAAGAGGATCAGCCACGTCGGCAAACCGAAGTACACGCCGTTGCCTTCGATGGAGCTGTTGAAGTAATCCCGGGTGCCCAACATGTAGGGCACCGTGCGGGTGAAGAAGTCCATCGGGTGGGCGGTTAGCGGCAGCGCGGCCAGGTTGAACACCAGCGGCACCACGATGGCGGTCACGACTGCCCGCCACTGGCGGTTCAACAGGGGCAGCAGCACCAGCGGCGCCAGCACGGGTTTAACCACCAACGCCAGCCCGACCGCGATACCGGCCCACCACTGATGGCCGAGCTTGCCGTCGAGCAGCCAGCGGAAGAACAGCACCTCCAGCAGCAGGATACAGCCGTTGATGTTGGTGAAAACCAGTGTGCTGGTCACCGATTCAGTACAGAACATCGCCAGCAGCAGGGCCGGCGCCGCCACCGAGGACAGGGTGAAGCCGAAAAGCCGCAGCAGCAGATAAGCGGCGAGCACAATCGCCACCGTGTTGGCGAGAATGAACAAGTAGCGCGACGTATCGAACGACAGATAGCCGAAAGGCGCCATGATCAGCGTGCCGCCCGGCGGATACAGGTAGTGCGGGTCGACGTAGTCGAAATGCTCGTTGTAAATGTCGACGCCGCGCCGGAAGTTCAGCACCGCCCGGTACACGGGCTTGAAGTCGTCGGTGATGTGGCCGTTGGTGGCGAGCACGATGCTGCGGTGGATGACCGACAAGATGGCCGCCGGCCACAGCACAGACCGCAGGACTGTTGCGGTGCTCGGTGCACTGGTACGGGGACTGAGGGCGGCCTGCACGGAACCACGCAGGCCGGTACGGATCGAGTCAGCTACCGTCACCAGCGCACCGTACACCGGCCATCAACCCGGCCCGCGCTGAAACCCCCGGTGAAACCCGCGTCGGAACCGAACTATCAGGCAGGGCAGTAGGTATCGGTGTCGGGCAACTTGCCGCTGTTCAAGTAGCCGATCAGAGGTGGTACGGCGCATGAGGAGTAGATGCTGGCGCCGTGGCCGATGCCTTGCCACATCACCCGCTTGCTGGCCGCCCTTGCGTTGATGACGGCGGCGGCCGTCGCGGCGACCCCTTCTAAGCCGACGATCGGGTTGTTTTGCACGCCCAGCAACATCACGTCGAGCTTGAGGTGCTTGGGCGGCTGCGGCGGCGAGGTGCTGGGCCAGTGCACGCACTTGGCCATGTCGAGCGCGGCGACGGTGCCGAACTGGGGGTAGAGCTTGCCCCACGCGACCACCAGCTCGCGGATCCGGTCGGGTGTCGGGCGGTTGAGCGCGTCGCTGCACGAGTTGATGAACTGGCCGTCGGTGTCCCGGATGGCAGCGGCCCGGTTGATCAGGCTGGTCAACTTGTTGGTGTCACCGGAGTTGGCGGAAGCGAGTGCGTCGGCCAGGTCGTTGGTGGTGGAGACCCGGTCGCCGGTCGGGAAGCCGAGTGCGGTGGTGATGGCGTTGGCGACCGAGGCGACCGAGGCGCCACCGGGCCCGTGGCCGGATCGGGCCGCGGCCAGCAGCGAAGTGACCGCGCCCTTGGGGTCGGGCCCCAGCGGGCAGTTCACCGCGGCGCATTGGGCGGCGAACGCGTCCAGGGCCGCCTGCTGACCTTTGACTTTCTGCTCTGCGGCGCCCTCGGCGTTGATTCCCAACGGGATTGGGGAGTCCAGGACCAGTCTGCCGACCTTGTCAGGATGTGACCCGGCGTAGGCGAGCGCCACTTGAGCGCCGTTGCCGATGCCCACCAGCGCGAGCGCGGGTACATCCCAGATACTGCGCAGGCGTTCGATATCGGCAGCGGCGTGGGTGTTGTCGTAGTCGGAGTCGCCCGGTGCGATGGTGTCGGTGCAGCTGGTGGTGGCGTTCTGGGCGGTGGCGGCGAGGTTGGCCACCGGATCGTCGCCGGGCTGGAACTGCGCCTGGTCGCGCATCTGTTGGCGGTCGAGCTGATCGCGGCAGTCGACGCTGCTCGACATGCCCATGCCACGGCGGTCGACGGCGACGATCGGATGACTGCGCAGTACGTCGGCGCCGGCGCGGGACAGCCAGACGGGCAGTTGTAGGGACGACGGCAGATCCGAGCCGGTGGTGAAGACCACCGGGCCCGCGTCGGGCGGGGTCTGCTGTGAGCGGGCGCGGACGGCGCCGATGCTCAGCGTCCCACTCGCCCCGTTCACCGGGTCGAGGTCGGCGTCGTAGGTGGTGCAGTCCAGCTTGACTCCCGGCGCGCCGGGGACGGCGGCGTCAGCAAACACGCGCGAGGTGCAGTCGTGCCAGGACAAGTCGTTCTTGGGCGCTGCGATCGGCGGCGGACCGCCGGGTGGTGGGGTCCTGGTGGCCGCGCCTTGCGGGCGCCGACCGGAGTTGGTGGCATAGCGCGGGTTGGCGGCCAGGACCGGGACGCAGCCGGCGAGCAACGCGGTCACCACGACCAGGATCGTCGCGAACGTGGCATGCCGGCTCATGCGACCACAGTAGCCACCCGCTCCGTCGCACGTCTTATTGCGCGGCGCCTCATCCGGCCGGTACGCGGCCCGCATCGTTGCCGGGCGCGTCCCTGACGTAGCGGGTGTAGAGGTAACCCGACTCGTCGGTGAGGATGTGTGCGCACCGCATGCGAGTCAGCACCTGACCGGGGCCGGTCGTGATACGGGGACTCAGACCGCCGACAACACACGGCGCGATCGTCAGGCAAAGTTCGTCGAGCAGGTCGTGCTCGACGAACGAGCTCAGCAGCGTGGGGCCGCCCTCGGTCAGCACCCGCAGCAGGCCACGATCACCGACGGCCGCCAGGACGGCGGACTCGTC
>JAFAQO010000269.1 GCA_019246375.1 Mycobacterium sp.
GATGCCGGTGCCGATCTCGGCGACAGCACTGAGCCACGAGAACCAGGTGACGTTGATGTGCGGCGGTGATATGAAACTGTCCTGGTAGCCGGGCCACACCGTCGGCAGTAGATGCGCGTACGTGAACACCACCGCGCTGCCGAACCCAACCATGACCGCGGCCAGCGGTGCACCAGGGCGACGGGTCAGCGCCATGACAACGGCAACCACAACGAACACGGCCTGCACGCTGCCGCCGACCATGATGAACATTGGTAATGCCGACATACCACGGCGCAAATGGTCCAGACCATGGATGATGAATCCGACACCGAAAGCGACTGCAGCCCAGCGGAAATTGTCTCGGGGTTGCTTGATCCGATCGGTCATCGTGGATCACCGTCCCTAGGTCCGTCGGCTACCCTCGTTTCTACTACTACGCGCAGTAGTAGTCAAGGCTTTTGTCCCGAAGCGGCGAACACAAGCCCAGCGGTCTAGAACACGTTCTAATCTGTCGCGCATGGGATTTCTGAAGCCCGAACTACCACAGATCGACATGGCTGAATGGAGCAAAGGCACGCGCAGCGAAAAAATCCAGCCGATGGCCAAGCACTGGGCCGAGGTGGGCTTCGGAACGCCCCTGGCACTGCACCTGTTCTACGTCATCAAGATCGGCCTCTATGTTCTCGGGGCCTGGCTGTTCGCGTTGGAAACGGAGGGCCTGGGAGGGTTGGCCGGATTCGGCAGCGTTGGCTCCTGGTGGTCAGAACCGATCGTGTTCGAAAAAGTTGTGCTCTACACCATGCTCTTCGAAGTGATCGGCCTCGGCTGCGGCTTTGGCCCGCTCAACAATCGGTTCTTCCCTCCGCTGGGATCGATTCTGTACTGGCTGCGGCCTGGCACCATCCGGCTGCCGCCTTGGCCGGACCGTGTTCCGCTCACCAAGGGCACCGCCCGCACCCCGGTGGACGCAGCCCTATACGCCGCGCTGCTCGTAATGACTTTGTGGGCGTTGGTGTCTGACGGGACCGGTCCAATACCGGCGTTAGGCACCAGCATCGGTGTACTGCCGGTATGGCAGATTGCGGTGATCCTTGGTGTGCTGGCCGTCCTCGGGCTGCGCGACAAGGTGATTTTCCTTGCCGCCCGCGGCGAAATCTACGCCACGCTGACGGTGACCTTTTTGTTCCCCGGCGTCGACATGATCATCGCCGCCAAACTGGTGTTCATAGTCATCTGGATGGGCGCGGCCACGTCCAAACTCAACAAGCACTTCCCGTTCGTGATTTCGACCATGATGTCCAACAATCCGCTGGTTCGGCCGCGCGCGCTGAAACGGGCTTTCTTCGAGAACTTCCCCGATGACCTGCGGCCCGGCCGGCCGTCCCGGCTGCTGGCTCATCTGAGCACCGCCATCGAGATGTGCGTGCCGGTCGTCCTGTTCTTTTCCCATGGTGGCTGGCCGACCGCTGCGGCCGCGTTTGTGATGGTCTGTTTCCACTTGGGCATCCTGGCTGCGATTCCGATGGGCGTGCCGCTGGAATGGAACGTCTTCATGATCTTCGGCGTCCTGTCGTTGTTCGTCGCCCGTGCCAATCTCGGGCTGTCGGACCTGAAACACCCTGTGCCGGTGGCCATCCTCTTCGTCGTGATAGCCGGCATCGTTGCGCTCGGCAACCTGCTCCCACGCAAGGTCTCGTTCTTGCCGGGAATGCGGTACTACGCCGGGAACTGGGACACCACGCTGTGGTGCCTGAAGCCTTCGGCGGACGAGAAGATCAACGACGGGATCGTCGCGATCGCCAGCATGCCCAAGGCGCAGATGGAGCGGTATTACGGCAAGGAGCAGGCACCGATCCTGATGTACATGGGATATGCCTTTCGCGGATTCAATACCCATGGCCGGGCGCTCTTCACGCTGGCGCACCGCGCCATGGCCGGGCAGAACGAGGACGACTACGTCATCGCGGACGGCGAACGGATTTGCAGTACCGCAATCGGCTGGAACTTCGGCGACGGCCACATGCACAACGAGCAATTGATCGCCGCGATGCAGAAGCGTTGCCACTTCGAACCCGGCGAGGTGCGCGTTGTCCTGCTCGACGCCCAACCGATCCAGCGCCAGACGCAGCAGTACCGCTTAGTCGACGCCGCCACAGGCCAATTCGAGCGCGGTTATGTCCGGGTGGCTGACATGGTGACCCGCCAGCCTTGGGCCGACGACGTGCCGGTGCACGTCTACGAAAGTCGGGCTGCGGCATCCGACTAGCTCGCCGAGCGTCACGCCAGCGTGACTGACAGCAGAGCTAGGCTTCCGCGCGGACTTGCGATGCCGCGCCGACCATGTTCTGCAGCGACGCCGTCACCTCGTCGACGGTGCGCGTTTTGAGCCCGCAGTCGGGATTGACCCAAAGCCGCTCAGCCGGAACAGCTCTCAACGCAGCGTGCAACGACTTGGCGATCTCGTCGGCGCTCGGCACGCGGGGGGAGTGGATGTCGTAGACACCGGGGCCAACACTGTTGGCGAACCCGACCGCGTTCAGGTCGTCCAGCACCTCCATATGCGAGCGGGCGGCCTCGATCGAGGTGACGTCGGCGTCTAGGTCTGCGATGGCGCCGATCACTTCACCGAACTCCGAGTAGCACAGGTGAGTGTGGATCTGCGTCGAGTCCGCCACACCGGAGGTCGCCAACCGGAACGCGCCGACCGCCCACCGCAGGTACTCGTCTTGGTCGGCACGGCGCAGCGGCAGCAGTTCGCGAAGAGCAGGCTCGTCGACCTGGATGACGGCGATGCCGGCGGACTGCAAGTCCACGCTCTCGTCCCGGATGGCCAGCGCGATTTGGTTCGCCGTGTCAGCCAGCGGCTGGTCGTCCCGGACGAACGACCACGCCAGGATCGTGACTGGCCCGGTCAGCATGCCCTTGACCGGTTTATCGGTCAGCGACTGCGCGTAGGTGATCCATTCGACCGTCATCGGATGCGGTCGCGCGACATCGCCGTAGAGGATCGGCGGTCGCACGCAGCGGCTGCCGTAGGACTGCACCCAGCCGTTCTGGGTGGCGAAGAACCCCTCCAGCTGCTCGGCGAAGTATTGCACCATGTCGTTGCGCTCCGGCTCGCCGTGCACCAGCACGTCGAGGCCGAGTTCCTCCTGCAGCTTGACGACCGCCGCGATCTCGGCCTTCATCCGACGGATGTACTCGGTCTGGTCGATCTCGCCGGCCCGCAGTGCCGCGCGCGCCTTACGGATCGCCGAGGTCTGCGGGTAGGAGCCGATGGTCGTGGTCGGCAGCGGCGGCAGGTGCAGGCGCGCGTTCTGCGCCTCGCGCCGTTCGGCCGCCGGTCCGCGCTCAGTGCCCGACGTGGTGATCGAGTCGATCCGGGCGCGAACATGGTTGTTGTGCAGGCGGGGATCCGAACGACGAGATTCCACGGCTGCGTTGGACGCTGCGATTTCGTCGGCGACCGCGTCGCGTCCCTCGTGCAGAGCGCGCGCCAGGGTGACCACTTCGTGCACCTTTTCGGCGCCGAAGGCCAGCCAGCTGCGCAGGTTGTCGTCGAGATCAGGTTCGGCCGCCAGCGAGTACGGCACGTGCAGCGTCGAGCATGACGTCGACACCGCCACCGCGCCTGCCGAACCAAGCAGGGCGGCCAGCCGGCTGAGCGCCGACTCCACATCGGTGCGCCAGACATTGCGCCCGTCGACGATGCCGGCAACCAGCGTCTTGCTAGCCAACTCCGGCAGGGACGCCACCTGGATGCCGGTGCCGACCACGAGGTCGACGCCGATCGCCTCGACCGGTGTGCGTGCCAGCGCGGCCAGTGCGTCGCCGGGGTCGCCGAAGTAGGTGGCCACATGAATCGCGGGCCGCTGGCTCGCCGAGCCCAAAGCGCTGTAGACGCGCTGCGCGAGCGCGGCCGCATCGGCGGAGATATCGGTCACCAGGACCGGTTCGTCGATCTGCACCCAGGCCGCGCCGTTGTCGGCGAGCAGCGACAGCAGTTCGGAGTAGATGGGCACCACCTCGTCGAGCCGCTCGATCGGCGCGTCACCGCCATCGACCGCTTTGCTCAACAGCAGGAAGGTGATCGGTCCAATGACGACGGGACGCGCCGGAATGCCCTGCTCCAGGGCCTCGGTCAGCTCCGAGAGCACCTTGTCGGGATTGAGCGCAAACCGGGTGTCCGGCCCGATCTCCGGGACGATGTAGTGGTAATTGGTGTCGAACCACTTGGTCATCTCCAGCGGCGCGATGTCCTCGGTACCGCGGGCGGCAGCGAAATAGCGGTCCAGCTCGTCATCGACCGCCTGGACTCGCGCCGGAAGCGCGCCGAGCAGTACCGCGGTGTCGAGCATTTGGTCGTAGTACGAAAAGGTGTTCACTGGCACGGAGTCCAGGCCGGCTGCCGCCAGCTCCGACCAAGTGTCACGCCGCAGGGTGGCGGCGACAGATTCCAGCTCGGATCGGCTGGTCCGTCGAGCCCAGTACCCTTCGGTTGCGCGTTTGAGTTCGCGCCGTGGGCCGATGCGTGGGGAGCCGGTGACGGTGGCGGTGAATGGTTGAGCGGTCACAAGTTCGTCCTTCACTTGACGGGGTGGTCACCGCCAACGGACACGTAGCCGATCCGGTCGCGGTGTCACTGTGGCACTGCAACCGTTACGGCCAAACGCCCATTCCTCGAGGCGATGAGCCGCCGGACGCGGCGCGTCCGGCACAGCTGGCAGGTCTTCGGACTCGCAGGCGCGCACCGGGCGATGCTCCTACTGGCCGTCGCTTCCCGGTCGTTGGACCAGTGCTTTTAGACGGCGGTCGTTCCTGCATACCGCTGC
>JAFAQO010000275.1 GCA_019246375.1 Mycobacterium sp.
CCGGCGGACACCAGCAGCAACAGCTGAGCGACTCGGATCACGGCCCGGTCAGCGTTTCGGCCGCAGCGATCGCGTTGAGTACCGCCTTGGCCTTGTTCGCCGCTTCGGCGTACTCGTACGGCCCGTTGGAGTCGGCGACCACGCCGCCACCGGCTTGCACATACGCGGTGCCGTCGCGCATCAGCGCGGTGCGGATGGCGATCGCGAAATCGGCGTTACCGGCGAAGTCGAGGTAACCGATCACGCCGCCGTAGAGGCCGCGCCGCGTCTTCTCCACCTCTTCGATCAGCTCCATCGCGCGCACCTTCGGCGCACCGGACAATGTCCCGGCCGGAAAACACGCTGTCACCGCGTCGAGCGCGGAGCGGCCATCGGCGAGCATCCCGGTCACTGTGGACACCAAGTGCATGACATGGCTGTAGCGCTCGATGTGGCTGTAATCCTCGACCCGAACGCTGCCCGGCACGCAAACCCGGCCCAGGTCGTTGCGACCAAGGTCGACCAGCATCAGGTGCTCGGCGCGTTCCTTCTCGTCGGCCAGCAGCTCCTTTTCCAGTAGCTGATCATCTTCGTCGGTCTCTCCCCGCCAACGGGTTCCGGCGATCGGATGCGTCGTCGCCCAGCGGTCGTGTATGGTGACCAGCGCCTCCGGACTGGACCCGACAATTGAAAAGTCAATGCCACCACAGTCATCCGGCACATGAAGCAGATACATGTACGGACTCGGATTGGACACCCGCAACATCCGGTACACGTCGATCGGCTCGACATCGGTGTCCATCTCAAAGCGCTGCGACGGCACCACTTGAAAGGCTTCCCCGCACTCGATCTCATGCACCAGACGGTCGACGATGGCCCCGTATTCTTCGAGGGTGCGCTGCGCGCGGTGCCGCGGCTCGGGTCTGTTGAACGTGGCGACGGTCGAGGGCAGCGGCTGGCCCAGTGCCGCGGTCATCACGTCCAGCCGTGCGATCGCGTCGTCATAGGCCTCATCGACCCGCTCATCGGTGCCATTCCAGTTCACCGCGTTGGCGATGAGGGTAATCGTGCCTTCGTGGTGATCGACAGCCGCGATGTCGATTGCCAGCAGCAGCAGCATGTCGGGCAAGTTGAGGTCATCGACCGCCAGCTCTGGCAGGCGCTCGAGGCGTCGCACGATGTCATAGGCGAAGAAGCCAACCATCCCGCCCGAAAGCGGCGGAAGCTCCGGTAGTGCCGCGGTGGCCAACAACTCGCAGGTGGCCTGCAGCGCTTGCAAGGGGTCCCCACCGGTCGGCGCATCCTGCGGCACCACGCCGAGCCACACCGCTTCTCCGTCGCGCACTGTCAACGCCGACGGCGCCCCTGCGCCGATGAACGACCAGCGGGACCATGACCGGCCGTTCTCGGCCGACTCCAGCAGGAAAGTGCCCGGACGATTGGCGGCAAGCTTGCGATAGGCCGACAGCGGCGTCTCGGCATCGGCCAAGACCTTTCGGGTCACCGGAACCACGCGATGCTCGGCCGCCAGTACGCGGAAATGCTCCCGCGAGGTCGTGGCGGTCAGCTTGGCGTGCATGCAGATATCTTCCCAGACGGCCAAATCATCCGTGGCGTAGCGTGACGCCCATGAAAACCGGTGACACCGTGGCCGACTTCGAGCTTCCCGACCAGACCGGAACGCCGCGCAAGCTGAGCGCCCTGCTGGCCGACGGGCCGGTGGTGCTGTTCTTCTATCCCGCCGCGGGAACGCCGGGATGCACACGCGAAGCCTGTCACTTCCGCGACGTGGCAAGCGAGTTCGCCGCCGTCGGCGCATCGCGGGTCGGCATCAGCACCGACCCGGTGAACAAACAAGCCAAGTTCGCCGCCGACCACGGCTTCGACTACCCGCTGCTGGCCGACAGCGACGGAGCGATTGCGCGCGCGTTCGGGGTCAAGCGCGGGCTGCTCGGCAAGCTGATGCCCGTCAAACGCACGACGTTCGTCATCGACACCGACCGCACTGTGCTCGACGTGATCGGCAGCGAGTTCAACTTCAACTCGCACGCCGACAAAGCGTTGCAGACACTACGGGCGCGCTCTTCGGCGTAGCTCCCAGCTGGCGAGGTGTATCTTTTCCGGACTAACACAGCCAGCTGGCTGTCTCTCGCGTCAGAGTCGGCGCCCGGCAGGGCTTCCCGCAACCGATTGGTTCTACGGTGTTGTGATGGCAGAACAGCCACCCGCGATCACGGAGGCGCACTACCCCGCGGCGCTGCTCCGTGTTGTCAACCCCATCGTGCGGTTGCTGCTGCGCACTCCCTTCAAGGGCGTGGCCCGCAAGCAACTGATGGTATTGCGCTTCACGGGACGAAAGACAGGCAGGCAATATTCAATCCCGTTTAGTGCCCACCGGATCGACAATGATCTCTATGCGCTGACC
>JAFAQO010000283.1 GCA_019246375.1 Mycobacterium sp.
TGGGTAGGGCGCCGCGCACAAGTTCGGAGGAACCAAGCAAGAACGCGAGGTTTGCATAGGCAAGGCCGGGAATGTCGCTAGCAGAGTCGGCCAACTGCTGGGCTGAATTCACACACTCCTGAATGCGGCCGGTTAACCGGCACGCCCGTGCGTATACGCTGCCGAACCAGAACCGCATGTGCGACGCTTGAGACGACGTCATGGCACGGTGTAAGGCTTCGCTGGCTACTTCGGTGATGTCGTCGATTTGTCCCAGCGCGCCCAGCGCCATGACCAACGCCATCGATGCATACATTGCGTGAAAATCTGGTAGGTCTGCGAAACGCATTGCAGCCCTGGCCTTTTTAACAGCGGATTCGCAACGGGCCAGCACCACGTCGACGCACGCTTCAATTGCAGCACGTTCGGCACGCTGCGCCGCAGACTCGCCCGCTGCCGAAAGACTTTCCAGGATGGTCGATGCATCCCTGGGTCGCCCAAGCATCCAGATCAGGTTGGCCGCCCGCACGGTCGACCAGTGATGTCTGTCAGGACGGTCATCGTCATCAGTCATCACCTGTAGAACTGCCTCGGCTTCCTGGCCCCGGCCAAGTAGCACCAGGTTCATTGCCCGCAGGCCCTCGGCTTCGGCCGCCCCGGCTGCTGCAGCGGCGGTCGCGAATCGATCAGCCAAATCCAGATCGAGCAATGTCATGGCGAATCGCGCCGACACCAGGAACAGGTCGGGGTCCGCAGGAAGATCGGATTCGAGGGCCAGCATCGCCCGGCGCACGGTGGCGTGCATGTCAGCGTCGATATCCTTGGCCAGCCGCTGCGCCATCCGACCACGGATCTGCGACAAACGCATTTCACCCGCGGTTGCGCGGCGAAGCTCACCGAAAAGTGGGTGCGCAAGCCGGACCATGAGCGTGCCACCGATCCGCTCAAGGGTGACGAGCTTCATCTGTTCGGCAGCCTCGAGATCGCGGCGGTTCACCAGGTCGCATAGCACATCCACCTCCAACGGTTCGCACTGCGAGAGGGTGTCAACCACGAGGGCAAGTTCGGAGGGAAGGCGGCTCAGCTGCCGACCCACGATGTCTTGAATGCTCGGAGATACCGCAATGTCGTCGTCCCACATCCACACCCCAGCAACCTGCTGGAGGCGGCCGGCCGCAACCTGATCGTTCAACAATTGCCGCAAGAACAGCGCATTTCCACCAGTCAGCGTCGCGAACCGCTGGGCGCTGCGGGCATCTACTGGCCCGCCGAGGGTGGTCTCAATCATGCGACGGGTTGCCGCAGCCGACAATGGTTCGAGGTCCAGGCGTGCGAGCAGGCCGTCTTTCCACAACGCCGTCACGGCATCGGGCTCACCGCCGCCGGAGCGCAGCGTGACAACTAATCGCGCGCCATCCAACTGGGCGAGCTGGTGCACCACATGCGCAGATAATTCGTCCAGGAGGTGTGCGTCGTCGACACCGATCAACGCGCGTCGTTGTCCGGAGTCGAAGGAATTAATCAGATGCCGCGCGCCGGACAGTGGATCAGACATCACGTCATTCAATGACGCGCTGAATGCGCCAAGCGGTATCGGGCGGGCGGACTCGGTACCGACGATCCACTTCGTGCGCTCACCGGACGCTTGCGCGCGGGTCAGCACCTCACGAGCGAGTCGGGTCTTGCCCACGCCTGGCGCTCCAACGATCACCACGCCGGAGTAATTACCGATCCCCTTCAGGGCACGCCGAACAAACGCAACTTCGTCCTCGCGCCCGGGCAGCGGATCGCCGCTGATCAGGTGCCGACGATTACGTGCGTCGTAAATCGATTGCCTGGTTTCTACTTGCAGTCCGATCATCGTCGCCTTCGGTGCTATCGGCCGGCCGGAACTCTCAGATTCATAGGCAAGAGAGGCCGGAGTTTACTAGTCAAAGCCGCCCCGTTCCGGGGGTCGGCTGCGCGGGTGATTTCGAGAATGTTGTCCGGGGGGTGGTCATTTAGTGGGAGCCCCACCACTCGTAGAGCTGGTCGAGTCCGGATGGATCGCGGTCCTTCCAGGCAGCGCCGAACAACTGCTGGGACTCGTCGGTCCACTCCACCTCGGCTTGCTCCTTGTACGACTGCATGGGGTCCTTATAGGTGGCGCAGGCAACCATGCCGCTGATTAACTCCGCGCTGACCGCGTGCGGCCAGGTGGTTGGCGACGTGATTCCACCGGGGCAGGGCTGCACGGTGTCATTGGCGACGGCTTTCTCCCAGGCCTGCTTTAGCCGTGTCGTGTCCGAAAACAGCGCGTATACCGCGTTGGGCGGCAGGCCAGAGGCGGAACTTGGATGGCAGCGCACGAAGGCCAGCGCGTCTTCTAAGGAGGAGCCCGGCGGCGGCCGGTCGAGGCCACAGCTATCGCGATAGCCTTGGGGCAGCAGGCTCAAAAGCCGGGCCTGGGAATCGGCGAGTGAGGAAGTGGTGTGGTCCTGCCTGGCCGAATGACCGAGGATAACCGCCACCGAGACGGCCCCGATGAGGGCCGTGGTCACGATCGCCGCGATGATCTTGGCGCGTGTGGGCGATCGCGGCGCAGCGGTTTGACCCAAGCGCGGCCTTGGCGCTGCAGGGGTGTCGTGGTGCGCTGCCAGTTGGCCCAGCCGCCGTGCCACGTCGGCGAACAGGTCGGCCCGCCTGCTAAACCGGTCGAGGATTTCCCGACCACCTTGTTGCTCTTCTGGGTCGGCGGATCCCAGCGCGGTTTGGAGTTGGTCAAGAATTCGCCGCTGCTCGTCTTGGGTTAACGGGTCATCTTGGGCAACCCGGTCAACCACCCCCGACAGGTAGGACAGCGGGGCAAGCGGTGGGTCCGGCCACTCCTGCGGGGGCGCCGCTGCCGGCCCCAACCCTGAGAGCGCACCCACGAGCGCAAACGCGGCATCGACTCCAGGCGTTGAATAATCGACTATCTCTAACCTCGACAGCTCGGCTGGAAGCGCCGCCTCTAGCACGCGTTCAACGGCGACCGGCACCACCGGCTTGTTGAGCTTGAGCGCCCACTCCCGTTCGCGTCTGCAGGCAACCGAGTCCAGCGTGGCGCGAGAGACGATCGCGATGAACGCATCGCACTCGGCTATTCGGCGAAGGATCTCATCCCACCATGACTGCCCGCCGCGCAGCGCAGAATCCGCCCACACCTGGTAGCTCAGCGACCGAAGGTGCTCAACCAGTTCATCCACATCGCGCTTGTTCTCCCGGGGATAGGACACGAAAAGTTGTCGCGGCATCTTTGTCAAAACCGCACCCCCCGACCCGGTGCTTCGGGGTATCACGTGCGATTCGGTCATTAGATGCCTCCCTCTAACTGTTGATGCGCATGGACGGGCTGTTCCCGGCAAATACGACCGATCTGGCACCGGCAATGAATCGCGCGCCGGTTACACGAATTGTGGTTGGCGCCAGGGGCTTACTGAAACCGTGCCTGCACCACCATTTGCGGGGTGTGGATACCACCATCACGTCGTCGCTCGTCCGGACCAGAAGGAGTGGATCTCGGCGCGGCCACAGAACCTTTCTGAGGCGGTTTCGCGCCCGTCCTGTTGGCATCGCAACCATGGGTGCGGGCTCGACTGAGCGCATGTCCGGATTCGGTTACTGCAAGCCGGGCGCCGATGCGACGTGCTACGCGGGATACCAGATCCGGGAGCGGCGCTAGGGGTCTGGCCAACTGCACCAACGCGGTAGAGCGACCCGACTCTATTCGCCGGCGAACTGGTGCAGGTCTATTTCAGCGCCCGACGATGATCCAATGGGCGAGGTGGTAAGCAAGCTTCGGACCGCCTTGAACGAGGGCAGGGGTGGATTCGCGCCCGACACCAACCCTGGGCTCGCCGTCGATGGGATCTGGCCCGATCACCGCGTCAGCCGTCAGAGGTACCCAGGAGCTCAACAACGCCCTCGTCGACGGCATCGTGTGGATGCAGACGTGGGCAATCGCGGTACACGCCGCCGGCCAGGTGACCGCAGACCTCTGCGGTGTGCCTGGGCCGCGGCTAGCAACGTGGCACTTCATCGGACTGAGGCCTGGTGCACAGCTTTTCACGGCACGGACGCCGACCGGAGTGCCCGCACCGGTTAGCGGCAAAGCCGCTCACTGCCGCTGCTCATGCCAAAACAATGCGTAATCCCGGCGCTTCGGTCAGGATAGACGGGTAGTCGACTACTCAATACAGCGGAGTTTCGGCGGGCGTAAATGATGACGGTCAATGGCGGTCTGTCTTTGCAGTCGTCGACCATATCGTGA
>JAFAQO010000589.1 GCA_019246375.1 Mycobacterium sp.
GACATCTCGGACTTGATCGAGCGGCACCGCCACAGGGTGACGTTCGGCGACTACTTCATCACGTTTGATCCTCCCAAGCACACCGCGCACCGCTCGTTGTTGAGCCGGTTGTTTACGCCGAGGCAGCTCAAGAACAACGAGGACTTCCTGTGGCGTCTTGCCGACGAGCAACTCAACCGCTTCATCGCGAAGGGCAAGTGCGAGCTCGTCATCGACTACAATTTTCCGTTCACGCTCGACGCGATTACCGACCTGCTGGACGTACCCGAGGCCGACCGTGAGCGATTCCGTCGCGCTGCGTACGCCAGCAGGCTCGAAGGCGACCGCAGCGGCTTCGTTGGCGTGAAAGAGGAGTGGTTCGTCGAGTACATCGAGGATCGGCGGCGCAATCCGCGCGACGACGTCCTCACCGAGCTTGCGCTGGCAACGTTTCCCGACGGCACGACACCCGACGCGATTGACGTTGCCCGCGTTGCCACCTTCATGTTTGCCGCCGGCCACGGCACGACGATCGACCTGCTGAGTCTCGCGATGCTAATGCTGGCGGAGCGACCGGACTTGCAAGAGCAGCTGCGCGAGGACAATTCAAAGATCCCGGCCTTCATCGAGGAGATGCTGCGCATCGAAAGTCCGATCAAATCGAATTTCCGCATGGCGCGGCGCACCACCAGGATCGGCGACATCGATGTGCAAGCCGGTACCAGCGTACTCGTGATGAACGGTGCGGCAAACCGCGATCCACGACGGTTCGAGGAGCCCGCTGAATTCCGCCTCGGCCGCCCGAACATATTGCAGCACATGGCATTCGGCCGCGGTATTCACACTTGTCCGGGCGCCCCGATTGCACGCGCCGAAGTGCGGGTGAGCCTGGAACGAATCCTTGACCGGATGGCCGACATTCGGCTTTCAGAGGCCGAGCACGGTCCGGCAGGCGCTCGTCGGCTCAAATGGGACCGCACCTTTCTGTTCAGGCGCCTCAAGGAAATGCACCTCGAGTTCACTCCGGTTCAGTGAGCCGTTCCATTGCGAAGACCGGCGACCGCGACCGAGCCGACAACCGTCGAACAAGAGGATGGCGCGAGACTTTCGAGACTTTGGAGACAGGCGAGCGAATTCGGACGGCTCTCACGCCAGCGGGCTGGCGTCTGACGGTGTGCGGTGACTGAGACGGCACCACAACTCCAACCGCTCTATCTGTTGGCGGACAGTCAGCTGCTGTTCTGCAAGCGGCGTGACCGACTGCTCCTCGATGCAGCCCTCGATGGATTGGCTCGGGACACACAACTGAGCGCGGCCTACATCGGTGCCTCCAATGGGGATCGTCCGGAGTTCTACGGGATCTTCGAGGCGGCGGTGGATGCGATTGGGATCACCGACCGTCGCATGATTGATTCGTCGTTCGGACCAGACGACCGCGCCTTCCTGGAGCGTGCTCAGTTGGTCGTCCTCGCGGGCGGCGATGTACGTCTTGGCTGGAACACGTTCGAGAAAACCGGCATGAAAGAGGTGATCTTGGGCCGGTACGTCCAAGGGGCGGTCCTGGTGGGCATTTCAGCCGGCGCGGTCCAGCTCGGACGCTATGGAGTCGTCGAGACACCGGAATCTCCCGCGACCGAGCTACTCGAGGTGTTCAGGCTCGTCTCCTTGGTCATCGACACGCACGACGAGCGAGCTCAGTGGGCGCGGCTGTCGCGCACGATTCATTTGCTGGAGGGAGCGGCCATCGGGCTCGGAATCCCCTCCGGTGGCGGAGTCATGGTGCACCCGGATGCCACCATCGAGCCTCTGCGGCGTCCCGCACACGAATTCCGTTTCGAGGGCACTCGCGTCACGCACTCACTGTTGTGCGCCGAAGAGGGCAACCGACTCTGGTTCGCCCGGCCGGTAAAACCCCAGAACGGCCTTTGACGGTTTGGTAGACACAGTGGTCAGGCGGCTTGTACCGGCTGAGTGAGTCGGTCTTCGAAGTCGACCGGGCTGATCGGCCATAGGTATCGGTCGTAGAACTCGATCTTCATTGTGGCCCAGAATGATTCGGCCTGCGGGCGCCAGTATGGTTCGCTCGTCTCGACTAGACGGTCTGGAGAACCGAGAGCATCAATCCGTTCGACGACGATGGCAGCTTTTTCGTCTTGGTCAATGACGAGGAGCAATACACCCTAGCCGACCTTCGCCGACGTTCCAGCCGGCTGGCGGGTGGTTTACGGCGAAGCCGACCGCGCTGCGTGTCTGGACTACACGAGCCGGACACCGGTTCAATCCTTGACGCAGTGGTACATCCGGAACGACAGTTCTCCGCGTTGCAGGTCGCGGTAGACCCGGGTGCCCTGCCCGACTGCGAATGCGCGGCCGACGCGGCGCAGCAACGCTGACGGATACCGATCGACCACGTTCAGTGACCAATGATGCGCATTTTTCTCTATCCCGCGCAGAACCTCCGCATTGACAACCCTGCCACAACGCTGCCTCATCGGCGCCTCGGCAATCGCCGAATCCCACGCGGCAATAAGGTGGCGAGGCCGCAGATCCGCATACAAAAAATGCCCTCCCGGGCGCAGCACGCGCGCCACTTCGGCAAGGAAACGGGGAAACCGAGGGTAGCAATGCGAGGCTTCGACATTGATCACCGCGTCGAAGGACTGGTCGACGAAGGGCAGGTTCTCGGCGTCGCCCAGCACGAACTCCAGGCCGGGCAGATTGTGCCTTTCTCGGCAAAACGCAATGCCGGCTGGATTGAAGTCCAGCCCCGTATACGAGGCCGGGTGCAAGGTCCGCACGAGGTACGAAGCTCCGCCCCCGTGGCCGCAACTTACCTCAAGCACCTGTGCGCCGCTGAGATCAGCCTGCCTCGCCGTGCGGTGGTAGAGCTGGATGTAGAACCGGTTGGGCTCGTCGGACGCCACCAGCGGAAGACCCATTGGCGGATCCTCCTCATAGCCCACGTTGAGAAACAAGACATCGTCCGCGGAGAGCCGACGGGTCAAGGAGGGATACCGGCGCTTCCAAACGCGTTTCTGTAACCGGGCGAATTCCACGCGGTACATGAGGCGTGAGATTCGGGTGACGGTTTCAGATCCCACGCGGTTGAAAGCCATGCCCGGAAGTATGACAGATAGCAGTACCCCCACGGGTCTTCGGCGATTAGTGTAGCCCCGGCCCGAAGCGCAACACATCACTGACGACAACCCTGACGACAGATGCACGCTCCACAACGCCCACACAAGACGACCAGTGCGATTAGTTGCCACCCACCGATTCATGGCTGGACGGGGCTGCTGCCGCTGAAGGTGGGTACGCGGTTTCGCGGGTACAACCGCCTCGGACCCTATAGTCAGTTAGTTGGCGAAAACACGTCGGCGGTGTCCACAACGTCGTGTCGATGATCACCGAAATCATGGGGGCGCTTATCGATGACGCCCTTCAGTCCACTGCGAACTCGATGCGTAGCAGCTGGGCGGGTCGAACGATGCCGTCCGGTGGCGGCGCGGTGGTCCCGCCGTCGGTGGTGAGGTAGGCAACGCGGCCGTAGTCGTTGGGTCCGCGGCCCCAGGCGAGACTGGATGGTCCGACGAGTTGTCCGGTGAACGGCTCGCCGGCCACGATGTCACGTTGCGCGCCATGTTGGCCCACCCGCAACGGCACCCGGTCGATGGTGTTTTCGCGGTGCGTGGTCAGGTAGGCCACACCGACGTTTTCATCGATGCAGAAGTCGTCGGCCATGGTGCCGCCGGCGACGAATTCGGGTTCGCCGGCCGGTTCATGCGTATGGGGATCGACGGCGACACGCATGAAAAGCCTTAGCGCCGTTGAGGTGTAGTAGACGAAGTTACCTCGCGCGGCGTAGCGGATACCGTTGATTCCTGGTTGCGCCCAGCCTGGGTTGAGGGGATTGTCAGGAAGAAAAGCCATGGACTCATGCTGCAGCCACACCCGCGCGTTCGCTGCCAGACCGTCCTTGGACAGGTCAACACGCCAGATCAGACCGGCAAGAGAGTCGGCGACCAGCATGATCCGTGGGGCGATGAGGCAGCTGCCGTTGAGCACCGCGCTGGGCTGATCGAGGGTGAGAACCCTGGTGGCGGTGACCGGCGCGCCGGGGCTCCAGCCGCGCAGATCGACCCGCTTGACGGTGGCCGGGGCCCACGTGCAGACATAGAACACGTCGGGCTCGGCCTCAACGATGCCCATGGTGAGCGCATCGAAGGTGTACACCGGGACCGGATCGAGCGGCAGGTCGGCGTCTGGGGCCGGGACATACCACAGCTGTTTGTGTTTGAGGACGGTGACCAAGATCGAACCATCGGAGCGTACGGCCAGGTTCTCCAGGAAGAAGTGCTCCGGAAAGTAGGCGATGGTGGTGAGTCTTGCACCCGTGCCGTTATGGATTGTCATCGTAGCCTTCCTCAGTGGATCGTCCGTTGTGTTTGGCCGTCGCGGCGGCGGAATGCGCTGGTTCCCCGGTGCCCGCTACTGCGGGCTTAGATGGGCGCGGGTACCTCGAACAAGGTCAGCGTGGTGCACACCGCGTGGTAGGCGCCGATGAGGGCGGCCATGTCGACCAAACCCTGCTTGCCAAAGGCCTTTTCGGCCTCATGGTAGAGCGCGTCATCGACGCGGTGGGTGCTGCTCAGTTGCCGCGCGACATGTCCGGCGATCTTCTCGTGCTCGCTCAGCTGGTCGGGAATGTCTCCGTTGGCCAATCCCGTGACGGCGTGCGCGGAGATGCCGGCCGCGCGGGCGGCGGCCGAGTGGGCATAAAGCTCGTAGTCGGCGCGCCAGACCGCCCCGACGGCCAGGATGACGACCTGGCGCACCCGCTCGGGAAGTGAGGTGTGCATCAGCTCAAACATCTGCAGCTCAACAAATTTCGCCGAGATCGCCGGGCTGTAGAGCGCAGGGTTGAACGGACCGATGAGGCGTCTGTCACCGGTGGTGGCCTGGGCGCCGACGCTATCGACCCCCGCCACCAGCGTGTTGGACAACAAGTCGACAAGGCCTTTTTGATCGTCGGTCAACTCGGCGGGGTCGACCAGGGGCAGGCGCCCGCCGAGGGTGTCGGTGTGAGCGGGCACTGTGTGTGCGGTCATGGTGATTCTCCTGTCTATCGTTGTGTCGGTTGTGTTCTCATGCGCCGTGGGCGTGACACCCCTGTGTGGTGGCTATTGCGGCAGGGCCGTCGTATCGGCGTTGGATGGGACGTCGTAGGCGGCCAGAGTCATCGACACGGCGGTGAACCAGCCGATCAGGACTGTGACATCGACGATGCCCGCGTCGCCCAACAGGTCTTTGGCGCGCCGGTATAGCCCCAGTGGCACCACCCGCGGGCTGATCAACGCCGTGGACAGCTCGTAGATCACCTGCTCGCGTGGGTCGTCAAAAGAGGTGGGTAGCCCGGCGATCAGCGCCTGCACCTTCTCGGGTGCCAACCCACCGATCCACTGGCCGATGATTTCGTGTTCGTAGTTGCCGTAAGCGGCGCACCACCTGCCGTTGATCAGATTGGTGACGATCTCGATCTCGGCCTTGGTCAGGGTTGACTGGGTCTGAAAGTAGGCTCCCGTAGGCACGATGGTCTCTGACAGCCTCGGGTTGGCCAGCCAGATCTTGTGCGGGCCGGGCACCATCCCCCGTAGCTGCTTGGTGAACTCGTAGGCCGCCTTCATGTCGGGCGCCATCTTGTCGAGGGGTGTCTCTTGATAGCGGCCAAAGGTTCCGAAGTCCGCACTGTCACTCATCTGATCTGCTCCTCTGTGGCGAGTCTGAAATGTGGTTGGCACCAGCATTGGGCAACGGCGCACACCAACCAACGTCAAAACGCACCAGATTTGATGCAATCTGCACCAACCTGCCGCGGGTTTGGTCTAGGCTGCGCTCGCATGGACTGGCAACGCCCGTCCGAACCCGTGCGCGAGTTGATACGGCGGGGCGCCATGATGATTATCAATGCGCCGCAAGGCTGGATGGACGAGCTCGACGAGGCGATTCTGTCGTCGCCGCAGATGCTGGTGATCGCCGACGACCCGGTGCTCGCGGAGTCGATTCGACGGGTCAATCGCGCCAACGTCCTGGCGTGGGCGGCGGCCAATGTTCGCGATCCGGGAGCCCCGGTGCCAGCCAATGTTGCGCCCGAGCTGCTGGCCGCCTCGCGTGATCTGGTGCGGCGAGGCCTTCACGAGTCGGCGGTGCGCGCCTATCGGATCGGCCAAAATGCCCTGTGGCAGCATTGGATGTCGATCGCCTTCCAGCTCACCTGCGATGCGCAGCAGTTGCGTGAGCTGTTGGAGGCGTCCGCGCAATCACTGTTTTCGTTTATCGACGTCACCAATGCCGCGATCGCCGCCCAGATTCAGACCGAACGCGAGGAGCTGCGCGGCACTCACGCCGAGCGGCGCGAAGTCGTCGAGCTGATCATTGCCGGCGCGCCGATCAGCCCACAGAGCGCTGCCAGCCGGTTAGGCTACAACCTCGATCAAACCCACACTGCTGCTGTCATTTGGAGCAATCTCGCTGAATCGGACGCGAGTCAATTGGACCTGGTCTCAGAAAGATTGGCGCGCACTGCCCATGCCCATCGTCCGCTGAGCGTGATTGCTAGCGCGGCCACCCGCTGGGTGTGGATACCGGCACGGGTTGCGCCCGACCCGGCCCCGCTTGAGCAAGTCCTTAACGACCTGCGTGGGTTGCGTATCGCCATTGGGTCAACCGCGGATGGCATCGAGGGCTTTCGTCGCAGCCACCTGGATGCCCTGGCGACTCAGCGGCTGCTGGCTCACCTGCATTCC
>JAFAQO010000596.1 GCA_019246375.1 Mycobacterium sp.
GGACTTTCTTGGAGTCGCCTACGGGCGATATGTTCGCTCACTGGCGGATTCATTGACCGGACGGGCGATGCCGGCCGGCTGAATTGCGGCCTGCGGTCCTTAAAGGCTTTCAATCAGCCCGTCCGCCAGAGCATTTCGCTAGCCGGCTTTTGCCTGTTCGGTCCGACGAATGGATCCGCACATTCGGCTTTCACCGCCTCGCCGACCGGACTAGCGTTGTGTTCGCAGTGGGGTTGGGTGCAGGGGCCTGGGCAAAGCCGGGTGCGCACCCGACGTCCCCGGTTTGGCGCTTCTATGACGGGAGACTTGATGGCGATGTCAGCGGTAACGCGTCGGACTGGCCGGCGGGGGAGGCGACGGTGAGCGATTCTCTCGATGCCGCTGGATTGCCGGCCGCACTGGGCGCGGTCGACTATCTGCTGCATCGAGGTGAAGCCAATCCGCGGACCCGCTCGGGAATCATGGGTCTGGAAGTGCTCGACACCGTCCCGGACTGGGACCGGTTCCGGACCCGCTTTGAAAATGCATCGCGGCGCGCATTGCGACTGCGGCAGAAGGTGGTTATACCCACGCTGCCGACCGCAGCGCCGCGCTGGGTGGTGGACCCGGACTTCAACCTGGACTTCCATGTGCGACGGCTGCGTGTCCCCGAACCCGGCACGCTGCGGCAAGTGCTGGACCTGGCCGAGGTGATGCTGCAGTCGCCGCTGGACATTGCCCGGCCACTGTGGACGGCCACGCTGGTCGAGGGTTTGGCCGACGGAAAGGCGGCGACGCTGCTACATCTCAGCCATGCCGTCACCGACGGTGTCGGCAGCGTGGAGATGTTCGCCCAGATCTACGATCTGGAGCGCGACCCACCGGCCGAGCCGCCGCCGCCGCAACCGGTGCCGCAAGATCTCTCGGGCAACGACCTGATGCGGGAAGGCATTAACCATCTGCCCGGCGCCGTCATCGGTGGTGTCCGGGGCGCGCTGTGGGGCGCCGCGTCGGTGGTCGGCCGGGCGGTCTTCAACCCGCCGGCAGCCGTGTCCGGGATGCTGAACTACGCCCGCTCCGGTGTCCGGGTGATGAGCCAGGCCGCCGAACCGTCACCGCTGCTGCGCCGTCGCAGTTTGGCCACCCGCAGCGAAGCGATCGACATCCGGCTCTCCGACTTGCACAAGGCCGCAAAGGCGGGCGGTGGCTCGATCAACGACGCGTACCTGGCCGGCCTGTGCGGCGCGCTGCGGCGCTATCACGAAGCACTCGGTGTGCCGATCAGCACGCTGCCGATGGCGGTGCCGGTGAACCTGCGGGCCGAAGCCGACCCCGCTGGCGGCAACCGGTTCGCCGGGGTCAACGTGGCAGCGCCGCTCAGTACGGCCGATCCGGTGGCCCGCATGAAAAAGATTCGCGCGCAGATGACTCAGCGCCGCGAAGAGCCCGCGATGGACATGATCGGTTCCATCGCGCCGATGCTCAGTGTGTTGCCGGGACCTCTGCTGGAGACCATGACCGGCTCGCTGATCGCCTCCGACGTCCAAGCCAGCAATGTCCCGCTCTACCAAGGCGACACCTACATCGCCGGCGCGAAAATTCTGCGCCACTACGGCCTTGGACCATTGCCCGGCGTGGCAATGATGGTCGTGCTGGTATCCAGGTCAGGATTCTGCACCATCACCGCACGCTACGACCGGGCCGCGGTGCGGCACGAGGCATTGTTCGCCCAATGTCTGCTGGAGGGCTTCGACGAAATCCTCGCGCTGGCCGGGAAACCGGCGCCGCGCGCGGTGCCGGCCTCGTTCACTGCCGAGCCGTCCGATTCGTCGACCCGATCGGTGGCGGCCTCACGACCCGCGCCGGCGACGATACAGAGCGAAGCGATGGGGAGGAGCGGCGCCTCATGACCGCCAAAGAGCGCAATGCGCCACGCGATCTTCGGTTGCCCGGCTCGGTCGCCGAGATCAAGGCCAGCCCGCCCGGTCCCCAGATCGGTGCGTTCTTCGATCTGGATGGAACACTTGTCGCGGGCTTCACCGGCGTCATCCTCACCCAGGAGCGCTTCCGGCGCCGTGAGATGGGCGTCGGTGAGCTGATCAGCATGGTTCAGGCCGGCCTCAACCACCAACTGGGCCGCATCGAATTTGAAGAACTCATTCTCACCGCGTCCAAGGCGCTGCGCGGACGTGCGCTCAGCGACATGGACGAGGTCGGCGAGCGGCTGTTCGCCCAGAAGATCGAATCCCGGATCTATCCGGAGATGCGTGAGCTGGTCCGCGCGCACCTTTCTCGTGGCCACACCGTGGTGCTCAGCTCGTCGGCGCTGACCATCCAGGTCGATCCGGTAGCCCGCTTCCTCGGAATTCCCAATACCCTCACCAACAAGTTCGAGACCGACGAGAACGGGATCCTGACCGGCGGCGTGGTGAAGCCGATTCTCTGGGGGTCGGGCAAAGCCGCGGCCGTACAGAAGTTCGCGGCCGAACACGAGATCGACTTACAGGACAGCTACTTCTATGCCGACGGCGACGAAGACGTCGCGTTGATGTACCTGGTCGGTAATCCGCGGCCGACTAACCCGGAAGGCAAGATGGCTGCGGTCGCCCGGCGCCGCGGCTGGCCGATCTTGAGGTTCACCAGCCGCGGCGGCGGCGGCGGTATCGTTGGCCCGCTGCGGACGCTTGCCGGCATCGGTTCAATCGTTCCGGTCGGCTCGCTCGCGGTGGGATTGGGCTTGCTGACCCGCAGCCGTCGCCGCGGCGTGAATTTCTTCACTTCCAACTGGTCGCAGCTGCTGCTGGCCGCCGGCGGTGTGCACCTCAATGTCATCGGCGCGCAGAATCTGACTGCACAGCGCCCGGCGGTGTTCATTTTCAATCACCGCAACCAAGCCGACCCGGTCATTACGGCCGCGCTCGTGCGTGACAACTGGGTTGGCGTGGGCAAGAAGGAACTGCAAAGCGACCCGATCATGGGCACGCTGGGCAAGTTGCTCGACGCGGTGTTCATCGACCGCGACGATCGGGTCGCAGCGGTGGAGACGATGCATCAGGTCGAAGACCGCGCCAGAAACGGGCTGTCGATCGTCATCGCACCGGAGGGCACCCGGGTGGACACCACCGAGGTTGGGCCGTTCAAGAAGGGGCCGTTCCGGATCGCGATGGCGGCAGGCATCCCGATCGTTCCAATTGTGATCCGTAACGCGGAGGCCATCGCCGCTCGTAACTCGTCCACGATGAATCCCGGCACGGTGGATGTCGCTGTGTTTCCGCCGATCTCGGTCGACGACTGGACGCTGGACACGCTGCCGGATCGCATCGCCGAGGTGCGGCAGCTCTACCTCGACACGCTGGCCGACTGGCCGGTCGACGAGCTGCCAGAGTTCGACCTCTACGCCCGAGCCAACAAGACGGCGCCGAAGAAAGCCAGGCCCCGCAAGGCGCAGCCGAGAACCGCTGCCAAGCACGCCCAGCGCGCCCGCCCCGGTAACGCAGCCGTCGCGCAACCGCGCAAAGCTAGGCCGAAAGGACGACCGTGACTACACCGGCCGCTGACACCGGCAACTTCACCACCACCGACAACACGTTGGTGCTGGCATCCGTGTCGTCGTCTACCGAACAGCAACTGCTCACCGAGTGGCTGGATCAGCAGCGAACACGGCATCCGGAGACCAAGATCGACGTGTTGCGGCTGCCGCCGCGGAACGCCGCGCCTGCCGACCTGGCGCAGCTCGTCGAGCAGCTCGAGCTTGACGAGGACCGTTCGATCGTGCCGGTGCGGGTGTTTTGGCTGCCTGCGGTGGGTGGTGGCACCCTGAACAAATTGACTGGACTGCTTCCGGGGCGCGACCCGTATCGCCCCAGCGAACGCCAGCAGCGCCGCATCTTGCGCGGCGATCGCCGGCGCGCGCGCGTGGTGGCCGGTGAATCGGCGAAGGTGTCCGAGCTCCGTCAGCAGTGGCGGGACACCACCGTGGGCGAAAGCCCGCGCGATTTCGCCCACTTCGTGACGCGGCGCGCCATCTTGGCCATCGAGCGCGTCGCGTACCGGCTGCTCGGCCCGCAGTACAAGTCGCCTCGGCTGGTCAAACCGGAGATGCTGGCGTCGGCGCGATTCCGTTCGGGCCTGAAGGAAATCCCGGGCGCCACAGTGGAAGAGGCGGGCAAGATCCTCGACGAAATGGCCACCGGCTGGAGCCGGGTCTCGGTCGATATTTCTGCCGCCCTGGGCAAGCTGCTGACCCGCGGGTTCGACCCCGCCATCGACTACGACGAGTATCAGGTCGCCGCGATGCGCACCGCGCTGGCAACGCATCCCGCCGTCATGTTGTGGTCGCACCGGTCGAATCTGGACAGTGCGGTGCTGACGGTCGCGATGCAGGAGAACGAACTGCCGAAAGCGCATGTGTTCGGTGGTCTCAACATGGCGTTCGGTCTGATGGGTCCGGTGATGCGGCGCAACGGCATCATCTTCATCCGGCGCAAGATCGGTGACGACGAGCTGTATAAGTACGTGCTCAAGGAATACGTCGGCTACCTCGTCGAGAAGCGATTCAACTTGAGCTGGTCGATCGAGGGCACCCGGTCGCGGACCGGGAAGATGTTGCCGCCCAAGCTGGGCCTGTTGAGTTTCGTGGCCGACGCCTATCTGGATGGCCGCAGCGAGGACATTCTGCTGCAACCGATCTCGATCAGCTTCGACCAGCTGCACGAGGTCGCCGAGTACGCCGCGTATGCCCGCGGCGCCGAGAAGAAGCCGGAAGGCGCGAGCTGGCTGATCAACTACATCAAGGCGCAAGGCGAACGCAACTACGGCAAGATTTACGTTCGCTTCCCCGAAGCGGTCTCGATGCGCGAGTACCTGGGTCCGCCCCACGGTCCGATATCCGAGGATGAAGCCGCGAAACGCCTTGCCCTGCAGAAGATGTCGTTCGAAGTGGCCTGGCGGATTCTGCGGGCGACGCCGGTGAACGCAACCGGCCTGGTGTCGGCGCTGCTATTGACCACGCATGGAGTGGCGTTGACGCTCGGTCAGCTGCACCGGACACTGCAGGACTCACTGGACTACCTGGAACGCAAACAAACGCCGATGTCGACGAGCGCGCTACGACTTCGCACGCCGGAAGGCGTCCGGGCGGCGGTCGACGCGCTGTCTCACAGACATCCGGTCACCCGCGTCGACGGCGGCCGCGAACCGGTGTGGCGCATCGCGCCGGAGGACGAGCACGCCGCGGCGTTCTACCGCAACTCGGTGATACACGCTTTCCTAGAGACCTCGATCGTCGAACTTGCTCTTGCGTACGCTAAGCGGGCCGATGGCGACCGGCTGGACGCCTTCTGGAATCAGGCGATGCGGTTGCGCGACCTGCTGAAATTCGACTTCTACTTCGCCGATTCGACAGCGTTCCGGGCCAACATCGCCGCAGAGATGGCATGGCATGACGATTGGGAGACCCACGTCAGCGCCGGCGGCGATGACATAGACGCGATTCTGTACGCCAAGCGACCACTGATGTCCGAGGCGATGCTGCGGGTGTTCTTCGAGGCGTACGAGATCGTCGCTGACGTATTGCGGGACGCGCCGGCGCAAATCGGCGCCAAGGAATTGACCCAACTGGCCCTGGGTGTGGGCCGTCAGTTCGTCGCGCAGGGCCGCGTGCGCAGCAGCGAGCCGGTGTCCACCCTGCTGTTCGCGACCGCGCGCCAGGTCGTCGCTGACCAGAACCTGCTGGAGCCCGCCGCCAATCTGGGCGAGCGCCGCACCGCGTTCCGGCGGGAGTTACGCGACATCCTGCACGACTTCGACCATGTCGCCCGGATCGCCCGTCAGCAGTTTGTCGCCCGCGAAGCCGAAGCCCAACGCGAGCGGTCCGGTAGCCGGCTTAACTAAGGAATTCTTTCGAATCGGCTGAGAAATTCTTCGAAATCTCTCACGTTGGGGCGCCGGCCGGTGCAAGATGCTCGTGTATCGCGGGACCCGCCCCAGCGGTGTGTCCGCGAGCTGCAAGTCCATGGATTTGTACACGGGGGTTGCAATGACAGGCCGCAGACTGCGTTGGCTGGTTGGTGGGTTGTTAGCGAGTGGCGGTGCGGGGCTCTTGACGCTGACGTCAGCGATGAACCCAGGGT
>JAFAQO010000648.1 GCA_019246375.1 Mycobacterium sp.
CAGCCACATCACCGTGGTGGTGGAAAGCCGGCCGGTCAAGGATGAGCGCCAGCAGTCGTCGCGGGCCCGCCGGGCGCAGGCCAGCAAGGCAGCCGCTGGGAAGGCGGCGCCAGTGACGAAGGCGCCGGCGAAGAAGGCGCCCGCTAACACAGCGGCGGCGAAGAAGGCGCCCGTCAAAGAGGCGCCGGCAAAGAAGGCATCCGACACCACGTCGGCAGTAAGTGCCGAAACGACTTCCGAGGCTTCTGAAGCGAAGGGAGGCTCGCAGTAGTGGGCCAGAAGATCAATCCGCACGGCTTCCGGCTGGGTATCACCACCGACTGGAAGTCCCGCTGGTACGCCGACAAGCAGTACGCGGAATACGTCAAAGAGGATGTGGCGATCCGTCGATTGCTGTCTACCGGCCTGGAGCGTGCGGGTATCGCCGATGTGGAGATTGAACGGACGCGTGATCGGGTTCGGGTGGACATCCATACCGCCCGGCCGGGTATTGTCATCGGCCGCCGCGGCACGGAAGCCGACCGCATCCGCGCAGATCTGGAAAAGCTGACGGGCAAGCAGGTTCAGCTCAACATCCTCGAGGTGAAAAACCCTGAGTCGCAAGCGCAGTTGGTGGCGCAGGGCGTTGCCGAGCAGTTGAGCAACCGGGTGGCATTCCGCCGCGCGATGCGTAAGGCCATCCAGTCGGCAATGCGTCAACCCAATGTCAAGGGCATCCGGGTGCAGTGCTCCGGCCGTCTCGGCGGTGCCGAGATGAGCCGTTCGGAATTCTACCGTGAAGGCCGCGTCCCGCTGCACACGCTGCGCGCTGATATCGACTACGGCCTGTATGAGGCGAAAACCACTTTCGGCCGGATCGGCGTCAAGGTGTGGATTTACAAGGGCGACATCGTCGGTGGCAAGCGCGAGTTGGCCGCCTCCGCACCCGCTGGCGCCGAGCGTCCGCGCCGGGAACGGCCATCGGGCGCCCGGCCGCGGCGCAGTGGCGCGTCCGGCACGACAGGGACCAGTACCGACGCCGGCCGGGCTGCGTCGGGCGCCGAGGAGGCTGCCGCCGCTCCGGCGCCCGCCGAACCAGCCGTCGAGACACCGAGCACGGAGAGCTGAACGAACTATGTTGATTCCCCGCAAGGTCAAGCACCGTAAACAGCACCATCCCCGCCAACGCGGCATCGCCACTGGTGGCACGAGCGTGAGCTTCGGGGACTACGGGATCCAAGCGCTGGAACACGCATACGTCACCAACCGGCAGATCGAGTCCGCTCGTATCGCCATCAACCGGCACATCAAGCGTGGCGGCAAGGTGTGGATCAACATCTTCCCGGATCGCCCGCTGACCAAGAAGCCCGCGGAGACCCGAATGGGTTCGGGTAAGGGCTCGCCGGAGTGGTGGGTGGCCAACGTCAAACCGGGCCGGGTGCTGTTCGAGCTCAGTTACCCGAACGAAACGGTGGCCCGGGCCGCGCTCACCCGAGCCATACACAAGTTGCCGATCAAGGCACGCATCGTTACCCGAGAGGACCAGTTCTGATGGCAGTGGGAGTTTCCGCCGGCGAACTGCGTGAGCTTACCAACGAAGAGTTGACCGATCGCCTGCGCGAGTCCAAGGAAGAGCTGTTCAATCTGCGCTTCCAGATGGCGACTGGTCAGCTCAACAACAACCGTCGACTCCGCACGGTGCGCCAGGAAATAGCGCGCATCTACACCGTGCTCCGCGAACGCGAACTGGGCCTGGCTTCCGGGCCCGAGGGTGAGGAATCCTGATGGCAGAGGCAAACACCGGTTCGAGCGCCGCCGCGAAAAAGGCCGCTCCCACAACCACCGCGTCGCAGGGCGCCGTCCCGAAGCAGGCTGCGCCGAAAGAGTCTCAGCCAAACGGAAAGGGCCCCAAGCACACTGCACGAACCCCCAAGCCTCGCGGTCGGCGCAAGACCCGCATCGGATACGTGGTGAGCGACAAGATGCAGAAAACCATCGTGGTTGAGTTAGAAGACCGGGTAAAGCACTCGCTTTACGGCAAGATCATCCGCACCACCAAGAAGGTGAAGGCGCACGACGAAAACAGCGTTGCCGGCATCGGCGACCGGGTCTCGCTGATGGAGACACGTCCACTGTCGGCGACCAAGCGGTGGCGGCTCGTCGAAATCCTCGAGAAGGCCAAGTAAACCGGCGCCGACCGGCCAGTGGGTTCTGACATTCTCAGGTGGTTTTTCAGGTCGCGGGTATAGGCTGCACGCGATGTCCGGTGGGTCCACCACGAGAGTGAGGCCGGCAATGACGGAGTCGACGGAATTCACGGGCAAAATCGAACTGGATATTCGTGATTCCGAGCCGGATTGGGGCCCGTACGCGGCGCCGACGGCGCCGGAGAACGCGCCGAACATTCTGTATTTGGTGTGGGACGACGTCGGGATTGCGACCTGGGACTGCTTTGGTGGCCTGGTCGACATGCCGGCCATGAGCCGGATCGCCGAGCGTGGCGTGCGGCTATCGCAATTCCACACCACCGCGCTGTGCTCACCGACTCGGGCGTCGTTGCTGACCGGTCGCAATGCCACCACCGTCGGCATGGCCACCATCGAGGAGTTCACCGACGGGTTCCCCAACTGCAACGGGCGTATCCCGGCCGACACCGCCCTGATGTCGGAAGTGCTTGCCGAATGCGGCTACAACACCTACTGCATCGGTAAGTGGCATCTGACTCCGCTGGAGGAGTCCAACCTGGCGTCGACGAAGCGGCATTGGCCGCTATCGCGCGGTTTCGAACGGTTTTATGGCTTCATGGGCGGTGAAACCGACCAGTGGTATCCGGACCTCGTCTACGACAATCACCCGGTGATACCGCCGGGCACCCCCGAAGACGGTTATCACCTGTCGAAGGACATTGCCGACAAGACGATTGAATTCATCCGCGACGCCAAGGTCATTGCGCCCGGCAAGCCCTGGTTCAGCTATGTGTGCCCGGGTGCGGGCCATGCACCCCACCATGTGTTCAAAGAGTGGGCGGATAAATATGCCGGCCGTTTCGAGATGGGCTATGAACGCTACCGCGAGATCGTGCTGGAAAACCAGAAGTCGTTGGGAATCGTGCCGCCGGACACCGAACTGTCACCGATCAACCCCTATCTCGACGTAACGGGTCCGGACGGCCAGCCCTGGCCACTGCAGGACACCGTGCGGCCCTGGGACTCGTTGGACGCCGAGGAGAAAAAGCTCTTCTGCCGGATGGCGGAGGTGTTCGCCGGATTCCTCAGCTATACCGATGCGCAGATCGGCCGAATCCTGG
>JAFAQO010000679.1 GCA_019246375.1 Mycobacterium sp.
ACCCGCTCGAACAACGCCATCACCCGGTCTTCGATGTCCCGCAGCTGGCCACCGGTCACCGGATCGCCCGGCTCGTCGGGCCATGCCCGGACGATCGCCCGCGGGTAGGGATCATCGGTCAGCCACTCGGACACGCGGAATCGCTCGCCGATGGGGCAGCGCAGGGCATACCGGCCGGCCCCGAGATCCACGCATTCGGCGATCGCGGCCAGCGCGCCGACGTCGCAGCGTTCGTCACCACCGCCGACCTCGCGGCCACGGGAGATCAACACGACGCCGAAGCACCGATCCTCGCTGCGCATACAGTCGCGTACCAGTGCGGTATAGCGGGGCTCGAAGATACGTAGCGGAAGTTCTTCGCCGGGCAGCAGCGCCGACTCGAGCGGAAACATCGCCAGCGGGGCGGAATCGCTCGCCATGATCAAAAATTCAGCTCGTCGACCAGCGCGTCGACGACCGCGCGCAGGTCTCCGTCATGCTCCTCGGCAACCCGGCGCTGCCGCTGGTACGACGCGCCCAACCGGCAGATGTCAGATACCGCAGCCAGCTCGTCAGCGCAGTGCAGAGACTTCGCCACCGGCTCGAGGCGGGTGAGAAGATCCGGAACGTCGTCGGTGACAAGCCGCTCGTTGCTGTCGGCGTCGAGGATGATGATCGCGTCCAGGCCGTAGCGGGCGGCGCGCCACTTGTTCTCCTGGACATGCCAGGGCGGCATCGTTGGCAGTGTCTCGCCTGCGTCCAGCCGACGGTCGAGATCCACCACCAGGCAGTGCGTCAGAGCTACCAGCGCAGCAAGTTCGCGCAAGTTGGACACCCCATCGCAAACTCGTACCTCGAGCGTGCCGTTATGCGGCGAAGGTCTAATGTCCCAACGGATTTCGTCGATATGGTCGATGATCCCGGTTTTCTTCTGGTCGTGCACGAAACCTTCGAATTCTGCCCACCGTTGAAAGTGGAACGGAAGACCCGCGGTGGGCAGCTGCTGGAACATCATCGCCCGGTTGCTGGCGTATCCGGTGTCCTCACCGCCCCACCACGGCGACGAGGCCGACAGCGCCAATAGATGCGGGTACCAGTGCAGCAGAGACGACATGATTGGCATCACCTTGTGCGCCGACGAGATTCCGATGTGCACGTGCACGCCCCAGATCAGCATCTGCCGCCCCCACCACTGGGTGCGCTTGATCAGCTCGGCGTAGCGTGGCGCGTCGGTGAGCTTCTGCGCCGACCACCGCGCGAAGGGGTGTGCACCGGCGCCGAACAGCTCCATGTCCCGGTTCCGGACGATTTGGCGGACAGTGGCCAATGTGCAGCGCAGGTCCTCCATCGCCTGGGCAGTGCAGTCGCAGACGCCGCTGACGATCTCGACGGTGTTGCGCAGCAGCTCCTTGTGCACCCGTGGGTTCTCGCCGATCTCGGCCATGACCGCGACGGCTTCATTACTCAGGTCTCGGGTCTGCGCATCGACGAGGGCGAATTCCCATTCGACGCCGATAGTTGGCCGCGGCGAGGCGGCGAAGTCCACATGGGTGGTTGCCCGACGGGCCGGCGACTTAACCGGTGCCGATGACACCGCACGCCACCCGCTTGCCGGCGTCCCCGGTGGACATCGTCATTTCGTCGGGGCCGGGCGCCCCGTTGCGCTGGGTATACCGCTCTTTGGGAATGTTGGAGAAATTGTCCGCCCCGGCGTGGATGATGAGCGCTGTCTTGTTGCCCGAAACCAAATCGTCCTTGGTGAACGTGTCGGTGGTGGTCACCAGCAGCGCCTGACCGTCCTTTCGGACCTGCAGCGAGGTCAGGTCACCGCTCTCCGGATCTCCGGTATGTCCGGGCGCCTGGAAATGCCCGCCGGCCGAGAGGAAGTCCCCGGGCGGGCCACCGGTCGGCGCGACCGAGTTGGCCTCGCACTTGCCCACGGAGTGGATGTGCATGCCGTGAAAGCCGGGTGACAGCTGGCCGGGGCCCGTCGTCTGCACCGTGATGGTGACGTAGCCATTGTTGAATTCGAACTTCGCGGTTGCCACCTCGGCACCGTTGGGCGCCCGCAGATGGGTGGTCAGGCTCTCGGGCGCCGCCGGCGCCGCCGACCCGCCTTCCGCCGGGCCCGCTTTCGGCGAGGATGATCCCGTCCACACCGGCGGCGTGGTCCCATGCGAGGTCGCGGGGGGCTGGTTGGGAGCGCATGCGCTCAGCAGCACGACCGGGGTGACGAGCAATCCGAGTGCAGCGGCGGATGTGCCGGTATTGGCGGGCTTGACCATATCGGCAGCGTAGTCCGCTCCGAACGGCCTGAGGAGAAGCCGGGCCAGACTGCCGCAGTGAATGTGGGCCAGAACGGCGGTTAGCCGGCTACCACGACGATGACGCCGGGCGGCTGGTCGGCAACATCGCGAATGCGCGGCTCAACCGGCGCTGCCAGCAGCTTGCCGATCGCATCGGCGGTGTCGCGTTCACCGGCGGAATCGCTGAAGTAGACCGTGGTGGTCGAGACATTGGGCAGCGAGAGGTTGTCCACGTTGGTGACGTTATAGCCGGCGTTGCGCAGCTGGTCGGCGGTGCGCCCGGCGACGCCCTCCTGGGCGGAGATGTTGTACACCCGAACATCGGACTTGGTCGCGGCCGGTTTGGTAGGCGCGGTGGTCGTCATAGTCTTCACCGGCGAGGAGTCGTCGTCGGAGTTGCCGGAGCCTCCCATCGCCTGGAATCCCACCAGCAGAAAAATCACACCGAGGAACAGCAGCACCATCACCATGGCCCGCAGGGGT
This sequence comes from Mycobacterium sp., assembly GCA_019246375.1. GTDB lineage: Bacteria > Actinomycetota > Actinomycetes > Mycobacteriales > Mycobacteriaceae > Mycobacterium. The sequence continues at coordinate 2,769 of JAFAQO010000679.1, forward strand.
AACCCAGAGGAGCTGGGAACGCGCTCGTTCATTGAGCCCACTGTATCGAGGGCTTGCCGGAACTCCGCAAAAGCAGGTACTGCGTCAGGTGACCTCGAAACCGAGTCGGCGGGCGGCCCGCGCTTTTTGCCGGCTGGCCCGCAGCCGCCGCAACCGTTTCACCAGCATCGGATCGGCCGCCAACGCCTCGGGTCGGTCGACGAGCGCGTTGAGTACCTGGTAATAGCGGGTTGCGGACATCGAGAACAACTCTTTGATGGCTTCTTCCTTGGCACCGGCATATTTCCACCACTGCCGTTCGAATGCCAGAATGTCGTGTTCGCGGCGGGTTAGCCCATCGGCGATTTCAGAATCGTCCCCCGATCGATTTGCCCGCGCCATGGCGCCGTCCATATCGCTTCCTTGGACCCTTCCGGCGAATTCTCAAATCGCTTCGCTGTTTCGGCGATATTCAACCATGCGTAACGGGGCCGGGCCGTAATCCACGCCGCGAGTCGCCACCCTGCATCAGTTTGTTTGCTTCGCCATCGCGACGCGCATCGTCGCCGCGCTCGATCAGATTGCGCGTCTTGCCCCCCGCCGCTTTGCGGCTGGGGGTACCCCCGCCTCCCGCCGCTTTGCGGCGGGCATCGTCACCGCGCCTAAGCTTGCCGGTCATGGGCGTCGTACCCATTCGCATCGTGGGAGATCCGATCCTGCGCACCCCGACCACTCCCGTACCGGTCGCCGCCGACGGTTCGCTACCGACCGATCTGAGCGACTTGATCACCACGTTGTACGACACCATGGACGCCGCTTACGGGGTCGGCCTCGCCGCCAATCAGATCGGTGTGGGCTTGCGGGTATTCGTCTACGACTGCGCCGACGAACGCGGGCAGACCAAACGGCGGCGCGGTGTGGTCGTCAACCCGGTGCTGGAGACTTCCGAAGTGCCCGAGACGATGCCCGACCCCGATAACGACGACGAAGGTTGCCTTTCGGTCCCCGGCGAGTCGTTTCCTACCGGCCGTGCGAAATGGGCGCGGGTCACCGGGCTTGACGCCGACGGCAGTCCGGTAGCCATCGAAGGCACTGGGTTATTCGCGCGGATGCTGCAGCACGAGACCGGCCATTTAGATGGATTCCTGTATCTGGACCGTCTCGTCGGCCGGTACGCCCGCAGCGCGAAGCGAGCGGTGAAATCACACGGCTGGGGCGTTCCCGGGTTGTCGTGGACACCGGGCGAGGGACCTGACCCGTTCGGTCACTGATGCTGCGGTGGCCTGACGCGGGGACGCGGGTCGCGGTGCGTTACCGTCGGCCCTCCGGGTCAACCCCGCCGCTGACCGACGCGGTGGGCCACCTACTGCAGGTCGACCCGACGGTGCTGATCCGGACGAAGACCGGCGCCGTGGTCGAGTTTGCGCCCGCCGACGCGATCGCGCTGCGGGTGCTCACCGATGCGCCGGTGCGCACCTCACAGATCCGGGCGCTCGAACATGCCGCTGCCATGGCGTGTCCGGGCATCGAGCAGCGGTGGCTTGACGGCTGGTTCCTGCGAGCCGGGCGCGGGACCGCGCTAGTCGTCAATTCAGCTGTCCCGCTTGATGTTTCGGCTGAACTGGACGCGGTCCCGGCGATTGTGGATTGGTACACCGGGCGCGGCCTACTCCCCCGGCTGGCCGTGCCGGACCGCTTGTTACGACCGCCCGGCACGGCAGAACATCCCCATCGAGTACTGGTACGCGACGTGGCGTCAACCGACCCTGATCCGTCGGTCAGTCTGTCACCCCATCCCGATGAGGCCTGGCTGCGGATCCATCGTCGTGAGATAGCCGTCGAAGTGCTGACCGCGGTCGTCGACGGCGAGCTGATCTTTGGCACCTACCCGGGCATCGCGGTCGGGCGGGCGGCGGTCACCGGCGCGCCCGACGGCACGCGCTGGGTCGGGCTGTCAGCGCTGCGGATCTCCGACGATCAGCACGCTGTCGCCGCGGCCCAGCGGCTGTGCGAGGCGCTGCTGGCATGGGGCGCCGAGCACGGCGCGTCCCGCGGCTACGTACGAGTTTTCGACGACGACGCCACCGCCGAGCATCTGGTCGAATCGTTGGGTTTCACGGTTCACCATCGCGGCCGCTACCTCGCGGTCCCGCCGGTTCGTAGGCTGTAAGCCATGCCTGAGGGCACGCTGCGGCTGGCAACCTGGAATGTCAACTCGATACGCTCCCGCTTGACCCGCGTGCTCGATTGGCTGGCACGCGCCGAGGTCGACGTGCTGGCGATGCAGGAGACCAAGTGCTCCGATGACCAATTCCCCACCCTGCCGTTTTTCGAACTGGGCTACGAGGTGGCGCACTGCGGGTTCAACCAGTGGAACGGGGTGGCGATTGCGTCACGGGTCGGTCTCGACGACATCGAAGTCGGCTTCGACGGCCAGCCCACCTGGAGTCGCAAGCCCGATGTCGCGGCCGCCTCCGAAGCGCGTGCTTTGGCCGCCACCTGCGACGGGGTGCGGGTGTGGAGCCTGTACGTTCCCAATGGGCGCGCCGTGGGCGACCCGCACTACACCTATAAGCTGAATTGGCTTGCAGCGCTGCGGGATACAGCAGAAGCGTGGTTGCGCCACGATGCCTCGGCGCAAATCGCACTGGTCGGCGACTGGAACATCGCCCCCACCGACGATGACGTGTGGAGCGTCGAGTTCTACCAGGGTTGCACGCACGTCTCCGAGCCAGAACGCAAAGCGTTCAACGCCATCGTCGACGCCGAATTCACTGATGTGGTAAGGCCTTTCGCCCCTGGACCGGGAATTTACACCTACTGGGACTACACCGCATTGCGGTTCCCGAAGCGACAAGGCATGCGCATCGACTTCATCCTCGCCTCACCGGCGCTAGCGGCGCGGGTCACCGACGCCCAAATCGTCCGCGAGGAACGCAAAGGCAAGGCTCCCAGCGACCATGCGCCGGTGCTGGTAGAGCTACGCCGCGAGTGATTCCGATTGCCGGGCGTATGATGGCGCGAGTGATAACTGGCAACGGGCTGTGCAGTGTCTGGGTGTCTTCTGGGCGATCACTCGATTTATAGGAATTGGACAGAATATTCTTGATTCTGTGGAATCCACTCGTGCACGGTTATACCGTCGCTAATTCGATGCGGCGTGACCGATCAAGGTAGAAGGTGATCAAAATCATGAGTGTCGTCGACGGCGCGATACGAAGCGTGGGTCGAACGGTGGGTCGTGCCGCGGAGATGACGACCGAGGCCGCGGGCGCTGTAGGCGGCGCCGCGGTCAACGGCGTCGTCGGCGGGGTGCAAGGAGTCGCGTCGGGTGTGCAACGTGGACTGAAAAGTGGCAGTCACTCGACGCCCGCCGCAGCGGTGGCCCTGGGTGCGCTGGGTGTCGCCGGGCTAGTCGAGTGGCCGGTGCTGATTGCAGTCGGCGCCGGCGCGCTGGTATTGCGGCAGTTGAACGGGCGGCGGCCCAACGGCACGCCCGCGTTGGCCACATCAGCGCCCGCCAAGTCGAGTGAAGGCACGAGATCCACGCCGGCCAAGTCGAGTGGAGGCACGAAATCCACGCCGGCCAAGTCAACCAGAGCTGCGAAATCGTCGCCATCAAAGACCCGGGGAACAGCGGCCAAACGGACGCCGCCACGCCGGTCGACCGCGAGTCGGTCGCGTACTCGGCACTAACCGGAAGCTTAGAGCATCGAACGATTGAGTATCGTCGTAGCCGTGCAAAGATCTATGCCGCTGCGCGCGGTTGCGATGGGCATCCAAGCGACGTCCGCGCTTGTCGGCGCATCAGTCAACACCGCCGCAACCGCTGCCGGAACTTTGGGGTCGGTGGCCACCGCAGGTGTCAACGTCGCCACGACGCCGGTCCGCGAAAGCGTCAAGGCGCTGTCCGGCGGGCTTGCGCCCTCGACGTTGGGCCGGCATAGCTGGCGTGGCAACGGACGAGCCTGGATCGAGGTGCGTGGCCTAAGCGGGCGGAATGGCGCTGAACTTGGTCGCGAAGTGTTGCAGGCGGTCCGGTTGCAGCCCGGCGTCACATCGGCGGCCCTGAACCGTCCGTTGTCGCGAGTTGTCATCGGAATCGACGATGCCGGGGCGTCACTGGGCGACCTCTGCCGTGCGGTCGAGAACGCCGAGAAGAGGGCGCCCGGCGACAGGAAGCGGTCCCACGGCGGCCGCCCAGGGGCACGCTCGGCAAGTCTGCCGGGCGACGGCTTGCTGTTGGCGGCCAGGGCGGCAACGGTCGGCGCCAACGCGGCCGGGCTGGGCGCCGCGGTCGTGGCGCGAGCGCTGCGGTGGCCGCCATTGCCGAACGCTGTCATCGCGGCCGTGGTGGCCGCGAACTACCAGCCGCGGTTGCGCCGTCTGCTCGAAGACCGGGTAGGGACGCACGCGGCCGACACCGTGCTGGAGCTGGCCATGGCCGTCGCCGAAACCGTCACGCTGTCGGTGGGGTCGCTGGCGGTGGATTTGACGATGGAGATGGTGAAAGCCGCCGAATCCCTCGCCGAGGCCCGTGCGTGGAGCCGATACGAACCGGAGCTGGCCCGGCACGCTGACCACCCGGACGTTCATCAGCCGTCACGGTCGCTGCCGCGCCCGCCCGGGCCCGTCGAACGCCACGCCGACCGCGCCGCGTTGGTACAGGCGATCGGTACGGCGGTAATCGGCGCGGCGACACGCAGTCTGAACATGGCCGCCACCGCGACGCTGGTGACCGCGCCCAAAGCCAGCCGAACCACGCGCGAGTCCTTCGCCGCGACGCTCGGACGCGGGTTGGCTGACCAGCATGGAGTCTTGCCGCTGTGCCCGGAGAGTCTGCGCCGGCTGGACCGCGTCGACGCGCTCCTCATCGATCCCAGGGTGCTTTGTGGCGACACGTTGCGGGTGCTGCGCATCCGCGGCGCCCGCGAGGACGAGCTTTCCGTGGCGTGGAACGAAGCCCAGGCTCTGCTTAAGCGAAGCGACGTGGGTCCCGGATGGCATCCGGTTCCGGGGATACCGACGCGGCGATCCGGTCGGGCTGCTGCCGACATCGAGGCGCTTATCTGCCCCGCGCACGAACCGTTGGCGTCGGCCGTGATGGCTGAGGCACGCAGGGCCGGGCTGGACATGGTCTCGGTCGACGACGCCGCGCTGGGCGAATTGGCGCCCTCATTCGACGAAATCCGGCAGCTGGGAAGCAATGGGTCAATCGACGACGCACTCGCCGCCGCGCTCGCCGGCTTGCAAGAGGCCGGTCGGACCGTAGCCGTGCTTTCATCGGCGGCCTCACAGGCGCTTTCGTCGGCCGACCTGTCGCTGGGTGTCATGTCGGGGCCTGGTTCGCCCCCTTGGTATGCCGACCTGATGTTGACTGACCTTGCCAGCGCATGGCGGGTGCTGCACGCACTGCCCGCGGCCAAGTCGGCGAGCCAACGCGGTGTCGAAATCTCCACTGCCGCTACGGCATTGGGTTCACTGCTGATGCTGCCAGGTGTCATCGGCCGAGGACCGGGACCGGTGACCACCGGCGCGGCGGCCGGGCTGTTCTCAGGCTATATGTTGGCCCGTGGCGTGGTCCGTGCCCCCGCGCCGCGTCCGGCACCGGTTCACGAGTGGCACGCAATGTCGGTCGAACAAGTCCGCGAGCTGTTGCCACCGCCGGACTCGTTGGAAAACGCGGAACCGCACCATCGGTCTCGGGCGACGCGCGCGCTGTCAACCGCCCAACGCGGCGCCCAGGTGGCCGGAAAGCCACGTCGAGCGGTCTGGGATTTCGTCAGGGCGGTGCGCGCCGAGTTGTCCGACCCGTTGACTCCGGTGCTGGCCATCGGCTCGGCAGCCAGCGCAGTGCTCGGTTCGCCGGTCGACGCGGTGCTGGTTGGCTCGGTGTTGAGCGGAAACGCCGTACTCGCGGCCAGCCAGCGCCTGCGTGCCGAGAACCGCCTGAATAAGCTTCTGGCTCAACAGATTCCGCCGGCCAGGAAAGTCACACCCGGACCAGATGGAACGCCGGTGTACACCAAGGTCATCGCGGAACAGTTGCTGCCCGGCGACGTCATTGAGGTGCGCACCAACGAAGTGGTGCCAGCCGACGCCCGGCTAATCGAGGAAGAGGATCTCGAGGTCGACGAATCGACGCTGACCGGCGAGTCGCTCTCGGTTGAGAAGCAGGTCGAGGCCACGCCCGGCGCCGACCTTGCCGAGCGGCGCTGCATGCTGTACGCCGGAACCACCGTGGTCGCCGGAACCGCGGTCGCGCTGGTGACCGCGGTCGGTGCTGACACCCAGGAGCGTCGCGCCGCCGAACTGGTGTCTACTGAACTGCCCCCGATCGGTCTGCAGCACCAGCTGAGCCAGCTCACCAATAGAGCGTTCCCCGTCAGCATTGCCGGCGGTGCGCTGGTGGGCGGTCTTGGCTTGTTGCGGCGCCGGGGTCTCCGCCAAGCGGTGGCCAGCGGGATCGCCCTCGCCGTGGCGGCGGTTCCCGAAGGCATGCCGCTGGTGGCGACCCTTGCCCAGGCCGCATCAGCGCGACGACTGACGCATTTCGGTGCGCTGGTGCGAGTCCCACGTTCTGTCGAGGCACTCGGCCGGGTCGACGTGGTCTGTTTTGACAAGACGGGAACGCTGAGCGAAAACCGCCTGCGCGTGACCCAGGTGCATCCCGTGAGGGGACATACCCGTGAGGACGTGTTGCACGCGGCGGCGCACGCCGCGCCGGCGCCCAACGGCGGCCCACAGGTCCATGCCACCGACCGGGCCATCATCGAGGCGGCGCTAGCGGTCAACGGCTCGCATCCGTTCCGCGAAGCCGACGCTCATCTGCCGTTCCGCTCCGGCAGGTCGTTCTCCGCCTCGGTGACCGGGACTGAACTGACTGTCAAGGGCGCACCGGAAGTGGTACTCGCCGCCTGCGAGGACACCGGCCCGGACATGGACGACACAGTGCATCAGCTCGCGACCGGCGGATTACGGGTGATCGCGGTGGCACGCCGCCGTCTGACACCGCAACAGGCGCAAGCGGTGCAGGTCGACGAAGACGCCATCGACGAATTGTGCTACGACGGGTTGTCACTGGCCGGATTCCTGGGGTTGTCCGATACCCCGCGAGCTCAAGCGCGTGAGCTGCTGGCTGCGCTGTCGGAACGCGACGTCGCCGTCCGGCTGATCACCGGCGATCACCCGGTCACTGCCACGGCGATTGCTCAGGAGCTGGGCATGCCGGTCACCGCTGATGATGTCGTCAGCGGTTCGGACTGGGACGCGATGTCCCGCAAAGAGCAGGAGCGCGTCGTCGCGGAGCGGGTGATCTTCGCCCGGATGACACCGGAGAACAAGGTGCAGATCGTGCAGACGCTGGAGCGCACCGGGAAGGTGTGCGCCATGGTCGGCGACGGCTCCAACGACGCCGCGGCTATCCGTGCGGCCACCGCCGGCATCGGCGTCATCGCGCGCGGCAGCGACCCGGCCAGCGTGGCAGCCGACGTGGTGTTGCTCGATGCCCGTATCGAAGCACTGCTGCACGCGATCGAGGAAGGCCGCGAACTCTGGCGGCGGGTGCAGGCCGCGGTGTCCGTCCTGCTCGGCGGCAATGCCGGCGAGGTGGCGTTCGCCATCATCGGCAGCGCGATCACCGGTAATTCGCCGCTCAACACCCGCCAGCTGCTGCTGGTCAACATTTTCACCGACGCGCTGCCGGCCGCTGCGCTCGCGGTCAGCCCGACCACGGGCGCCGGCAACCGTGAAGGGCGCGGCCCGGATCAGCGCGCGCTGTGGCGCGCCGTCGCCATCCGCGGCACGACGACCGCGGCCGCTGCTACGGCCGCCTGGGCGATGACCGGGCTCATTGGACTGCCACAACGGGCGTCGACGGCGGCGCTGGTCGCCTTGGTGTCCGCCCAGCTGGGTCAGACGCTGCTGGATTCGCACGCGCCGCTGGTGGTGTTCACCGCACTGGGTTCGCTTGGCGCGATGGCGACGCTGATCAGCATTCCCGGTGTCAGTCAGATGCTCGGCTGCACACCGCTCGACCCCCTCGCGTGGGCCCAGGCGATGGGATCGGCCACCGTCGCGACCATCGCGGTGGCCGTCGCGACCCGCCTGTTAGCTGCTAGGCGGACAGCAGAGCTGCAACCGTCGACGAGGGACGCGC